>CAIRQE010000136.1 GCA_903880655.1 uncultured bacterium | reverse complement strand
TTCATCGGCTTCTGTTCGTGCTTCAGCAAGTATTTTATCGGCTTTTGAAGTTGCTTGTTCGAGTGTTTTAGTCGCCTGAGCAGCTTCGTCTAGGCCCTTTTGAAGTTCTTCTTTTCTTTGATCCAAGATAGCAAGGATACGACGTATAGCGTATTTATTGAGAATCCAAAGTACGATAGCAAAAGCAATAATCTGAAAGGCAAGGCCTTTTAGATTAATGCCGAGCGAGGAAAGCCCGGATGCTGATTCTGTAACTGCGAAAGACGTGATATTCATTGAAATTTATTACTTTGTTGTAAAGACGATAAGTAGAACGAATACCATTACAGCATCAACAAGACCAGCCATGATAAGTGCCATGGTAAAGATTTTGGATTGGGCTTCTGGATTTCGACCTACAGAATTAACTGCTGCTGCGCCGATAAGGCCAAGTCCAACTGCTGGTCCGATTGCGCCAAGACCAATGGTCAGTCCTTTTACTAATTCTGGGCTTAAATTCATATTATTTCTCCTATTACTTACGTTAATTTACTGCTTCAACCTGTGTCATTTTTTGATCACTGGGAGAATGCGAAGAATCAGGGCTATCATCATGGATTGGTGTGGTAGACATAGCGAGGTACACCGATGATAACATTAAGAACAAATATGCCTGGATAGCACTAAAGAAAATTTCCATAAAAATAATTGGAACTGTACCTGCCCAAGCAAAATTACCAGTTAAAACGGTAATCACACGAAGGAGTACTTCGCCAGCATAGATAACACCGAAGAGTCGAAGTGCAAGCGTCACAAGACGAATTAATTCAGTAAGAATTTCAAGCGGTCCAAGGAAGAAATTCATTGGGTTCCACCAAGGTTTTAAAATACTAAAATAGTGTTTAATGTGTGGGATTGCACCCCGTTCTTTAACCGCATAGAACCAAACTGTGGACATAGCAATAAGCGCTAGTGCCAGAGTTCCATTCAAATCAGTCGTAAAGGGTCGAAGTAATGGTGTCTGATCTGCGCCATGAGCTAGAAATACTGTTCCTCCCATCCCCGGAAGTAAGCCAAATAGATTGTTGAGTAAAATAAACAAGAAGAAGGCGATGAAGAGGGGTAGAAACTTACGAGCCTTTTTTTCATCACCATCAAAATTGGTTTTAATGGTATCGAGGATAAAAACGGTGGTTATTTCAATGAAATAAATAAAACGTGATCCCGGTCGGATCTTAAGTCGCCGAGCAGAGACTACAAAAACACCCGTAATGATAAGACCAATGATAACACCGAGTAACATGGAATTGGTAACGCTAAAACCAAAGACGCTAAACACGTTTTCAGATGCAAGCGGGACTGAAGAATCGGCTGCAAAATGAGTTAAAACATTCATACGCTACCCACGCATTGCAGATGAATATTTTTTGACACAGTCAAAATAAGTGAACTATTTTTATATAAAGACATATTTGCTTGTATAGTAGCAAACAAACTGAGGTGTGGCAATAAAATTACACTTTGAACGGCCGTTATGCTTTTCGCATTAAGCTTTCAGTTTTTTTTAAGCTTTTTTGTGCGATAATAGGTACGTGAAAAAGTACTTTATAACCTTTGCAGCAATCGCAATTCTAGGGATGATCGTTATCTATTACGGACCAACGGCATTTAAATCTAACAATGTACCAAATTCAGGAGGCGGCCCCCTAGCTGGTAACAATGTAGCACAATCACCATCAGCTCCTTCTTCGCCCACTACACCAGCACCAACATCAGTTCCGACAACGTACAAAGATGGTACGTACAAGGGATCAGATTTTCAGAATCCTTACGGTGATGTCCAGATTTCAATTGTTATTACCAATGGAAAAATAACTACTGTTAATCTACTTAGTATGCCAAATGCAGCTGAACGATCGCAATATTTATCAGGACAAGCAGGCCCACTACTGCAGTCTCAAACAATTAGTGCGCAAAGCGCGCAAATTGATGGGGTGTCAGGTGCAACGTACACCAGCCAAAGTTATCAACAGTCATTGCAGTCTGCGCTTGATCAAGCTAAAACAGCCTAGGTACACATCATGCGCAAAGTAGAAACTATTATGGGAATACCCATTAGCATCGATATACCAAAAGGCAACGATAAAATATTTATTGAATCTTTCGCAATTTTTTCAGAAATAGATAATCGTTTCAGTACCTATAAAAAGGACAGTGAGGTATCTCATTTTAATGAAGGAGCAATTTCGTTAAAAGACTGTTCGGATAGCTTCAAAGCTATCTATGCAAAGTGCCAACTACTCAAAAAGGAAACAAACGGCTATTTCGATGCTTTTTATAATAAAAAGTATGATCCAAGCGGGTACGTAAAAGGCTACGCCATAGATCAAGTAGCGAATTTTCTAAAACAAAAGGGGTATAGCGAGTTTCTTATAAATGCTGGGGGCGACATAGCGGCATCCTCGCATTCATCTAAAAAATGGAAAATAGGAATTGCAGATCCAAACAACACAAAAAAAATTCTGGCACACCTTGAAGTGGATGCTATCGCTATAGCTACATCAGGGACTTATGAAAGGGGAGATCATATTATTGATCCACTGACCAAAAAGAAACCTGTTTTTTTCAAGTCAGTTACTATTTTTGGCCCTTCAATACTCATAGCAGACGTTTATGCGACAGTTATTTTTGCAATGGGTGAAAAGGGTCTTGAGTTATTGAAGCAATTGCCCGGATATAGTTGTATTTATGTAGATAAAAATAACGAACTGAAGCAGCTGCTATCAAGCAAATGAGAACTGTTCAGTGATAATCTGTTCATCATCAAAGCCAATACTTTTTAGTTGCTTTATAATGGCATTCGTCATAGCTGGTGGTCCGCATACGTATACCGCTTCAATTCTATCCTGCGCGATAAATTTAAGTAAAGTAGCTTCAGTAATATATCCTCGTTTGCTCGCAACATGAATAGCAAGCTGAAAGGTAGTCGGATACGCCTTTGCGAGTTGCTCGAACTCTTTGCCGAACGCTACGTCTGAATCATTAACGACACTGTAAAGAACCGTCACATC
>CAIRQE010000135.1 GCA_903880655.1 uncultured bacterium | reverse complement strand
ATTCTCATATTGTAACTAAAATAAATCACGGAAAAATATGGTTAAACAGTCTTCATCTCATCAGAATAACAAATATTTAGAAAGCATTATATCTAACTATTCCAAAACAATTGTCTATAAAAATAACAGTGATGATTGTTTTGTACTTATTGATAAAAAAAACGCTAACGGGAAAAAACTGCTACATGAAATAGTAACAAAATTCAAAACAGACATACAATCCTTATATAAATTTTGTTTCAATAGTCAGTCCTATTTCTTTGATGATACAAAAAATGTCAGATATGTTCTTGTAGTATTTTCACTGAAATCTTTTAGCATTGTATACATGATGAATATTAAATCATCCGTTCTACCGACAGCTTTTATACTAGATACCGTGTGTAAAAAAAAAGATTACGGAAAACGAATGTTTAAAAAAGCTTTACAGTTTATTTTTTCCAGTAAAAAAGACTTGTCACCATCTACAGCAACTTTTTATCTGGCATTAGATCTTCAAAATCCATTCATTTGTCTAGCGTTCAGTGCATATATAAAAGCTGGATTTACTCCATTTCAAATAGATAAAATTCATGGAAAAGATCATATTTTAATGATGTATGATAAAGAATCTACTCACATTCGTAAAAAATGATCATGTCGAAGCGCACGTCCTACCTATCTTTCTTAAAATAAAAGATGAACAAATGAATTAAAAAATTAAATACAAAGTTTCTTCTAAATTCAAGCTCAAACTCAAATGTACAAACTCAAACAGCAGGCTCTTTGCAAGTACAGTTCAATCTATTAGCTCCATGAGTAACACAATAGAACGAGTCAGCTGAACCAAAGTCAAAAGAACGAGTAGCAAAAGATGTAGGAGAGGATGCTCTCATAAAGCCAGAACCAAAATGAAAAGTGCGAGTCATAGGAGAAGATGAAGGTTGTCTCGTAACAACTGGACCGAAATATGGTTCAGTTGTTACCTTAAGAAGTTCTACATCATTGTTCTTGTTCTTTTTGAAGATCCTTGTTTCGATAAAGAACTCATCCTCATCCTTGGAATCACTGTTTGCATGAACTTTCTCAGTCTTCAGTGACTCAGCAATTGCAAGAGCAATCTGTTTTTCAAGATTCTCGTCCTCTTCTCTCTTTCTCTTGTTTTCCAATTCCAAAGATGCTTTGATTGTTTCGTCTTCTTTGTCTTTGCGTACATCCAGACGACAAATTGGACATCTTGCATCAACCAACCCTTCTGCACATCCATTAATGATGCAAACGCGATGATCACAATTAAATAGATAGCACTGGTACCTGGGTACTTCATCGAGACAACATGGACACTTGACGAGATCAAGATCACATTCAAACCCAGGTCGAGGGCTTAAAGAAGATACATTAGGAATGTCCGTGAGTTTGAACGAATACTGAGAAGGTTGTGGATAGTACAAAGAGTGAACTTCAGCATTGGATAGCACGTGTGGACCATCTGCATCAACTCGTCTTGCTCGAAAAATAGTAATAGAAGGTGAATGCGGTGGAGAACGAGCAGAAGCAGCTTCAGTGTTGCTGTTAGCTGCTTGAATAGATGCATTTGCCATGTCAGAAGACGGAATATCTACTCCCGCTGGCTCATTCTCAGTAGTTGGCTCAGTGATAGCATTAGTTGCAACGACGTTCATTGGCTGAACTGGAGCGATTGGAACAGCAGGTGCCATATTTCTTCGGACAATCAGCGTTGCTTCATCTTCAGTACTCAGGTCAATGACTCGAATGTTATTGGTGGTCGAATTCATATTTACAAAAGCTAAAACTTTTTTTTTCAGACAAAATTCTTGCAAGAATTTGAGATTTGATCGGAACTGAAATATATTTTTCGTTTTCAAATTATTATTCTTATTCTTGAACATGTTTACGACCCATCGGAACTGTTCCTGGCACGTTCTTCGAGGTTAAGCAGAATCGCGATATTAAAAAACAACGATCTCAGTGCATACGTACATTTTACGCGAGCGTGCACATGCTATATTCGTAAATAATGGATTTCTAAAGATCTCGTCTCGTATTTACGACGTAAATAAAGGTGATTTCACGTAAATGATTCTTTTTCTTAAAAAAAAGGATACATAACCGCTCAGTTTCCAAGATCTATTAGAAATATCATGGACAGCGTCTCTGAAATTATTCCACGAAGTGTAGTAGAAAACATTGACACTAGCAATGCTGTTAAAAGAACACCTGTTTCGATTGATATCATCAAGATGTGTGTGGATTTCTTGAACTTCAATGAAGTTGTGGCTTTTAGAAGAGTCGATAAATTTACGAGAACATTGGTAATAGGTACAAATGCATGGGATAGAGCAGCTATCATCCAAGAAAGAAGAGAAAAGCAAGGAAAAAGGATGGTTCTCTTCAACCAATATCTTCTTTCACGTGCTCAAGCAGACATGTTTCCTGCATCTAAAATGTATAAATGAGTGTTTTCGTAGTTTGTTGTTTTGCATTGATGAAATTCATTTATAAAAACTGCTTTGATGTAAAAATAAGAAATAATGGAATTGAAACGAACTCTAATATCAGATATTTTAGCAACTCCTGATATACCTATTCTAGATATACAATCTAGAGAAGGTGCTACGGGATATATTGACTTTATAGACATTAACGAAGTTACTTCTCCTTTAATGAGAGGTGTTGAT
>CAIRQE010000134.1 GCA_903880655.1 uncultured bacterium | reverse complement strand
CCATTGTCATTCTCGTTTCACTACCTATGAGCGCCTTGAGAGGCCTCAGCTAGTTGTTATTAAGAGTGGCGGAGCACGAGAACTCTTTAATAGAGCGAAGCTTCTTGCAGGACTTCATAGAGCCTGTGAAAAAACTTCAGTTACCACTCTTCAGCTCGAGAGCCTCATAGCTCATTTAGAAAATGAATTATATGGTAGTGGTGACGCAGAAATTGACTCTAGAGAGCTTGGAGAAATGGTGATGGCTCACCTTGCTGAATTATCAGAAGTTGCCTATGTACGTTTTGCGAGTGTATATAGACGGTTTACTGATATCACGGGTTTTGAAGCAGAACTGGCTCAGATTCGTGCCAAAAAGATAAGCACAGAGTAGTCGCTCTTTAAGATAAGTGGGTTTTGCAAAGAGAGTTAGGTTAAATTCCTCGCTTTTTGTGCAGAGCACGTTTATTTGCTGACCGAAAAACGAGAGACTTTTGATCAGCAGCGAGCTTAACAAAAACTATAAAAATATTAAATTAAAAAAGTGAGGGTATAAATATGGCACAAACAACTGCCTTGGGTATGAGTCGCTTCTTTACGCGACAAAATAAAAATGCTTACGATGGTATAAAGTGGGAGAAGAGAGATTCTCTTATTAAGAATCCTATGACGGATACTCCTGTATTCGAGCAGAAGAATGTTGAGTTTCCTGAGGATTGGTCACTCAACGCGGTAAATATAGTTGCACAAAAATATTTTGCCGGTACACCTGGGCATTCCGACAGAGAAGCGTCCATGAAAACTCTTATTAATCGTATTGTTGACACGATTACACGAGCAGGCATGGACGAAGGTTATTTTATTGATGAAAAAGAGGCTAATAATTTCAGCGAAGAATTGAAATTTATTCTTGCGACCCAGCGGGCAGCCTTCAATTCTCCTGTTTGGTTTAATATTGGCGTGCCTACACGATCACAGCAAGCCAGTGCATGTTTTATCCTTGGAATTGAGGATACTATGCCTGCAATCCTTAATTGGTATGTTGAGGAAGGAACTATTTTTAAGGGTGGCTCCGGTTCCGGAATCAACCTGTCCCCAATTCGATCAAGCGCCGAAAGATTAAGTGCAAGCGGCGGCAAAGCAAGCGGTCCAGTAAGCTTCATGCGTGGAGCGGACGCCAGTGCGGGAACGATTAAAAGCGGTGGCAAAACTCGGCGAGCAGCAAAGATGGTGATCTTAAATGTAGATCACCCGGATATTGAAGAATTTATTTGGTGTAAAGCAATTGAAGAGAAAAAAGCCCGAGCGCTCGAAGCCGCCGGATTTGATATGAGTCTAGATGGTAGAGATAATTTCAGCGTTCAATACCAAAATGCTAATAATTCAGTGCGCGTAACAGATGAATTCATGCAAGCGGTAGAAGATGATGCAGATTGGCATTTGCGAGCTGTTACTAATGGTGAACCAGTTAAGACCCTAAAAGCTCGAAAGCTACTTCGTGAATTCTCGCAAGCTGCATGGGAGTGCGCTGACCCAGGTATGCAGTTTGATACAACTATCAATAATTGGCATACTACACCAAACGCGGGTCGAATTAACGGATCAAATCCGTGTAGCGAATACATGCATCTTGATAATTCAGCCTGTAACCTGGCGAGCATCAATCTTCTTAAATATCTAAAAGAAGACAACACCTTTGACATTGAAGCTTTCAAGCATAGCGTCGAGCTTATTTTTACCGCACAAGAAATCCTCGTTGGTTACTCGAGTTACCCAACAGAAGGTATCGGTAAAAATGCAAAAGCATACCGCGAGCTAGGGATCGGTTACGCTAATCTTGGGGCACTTTTAATGGCTCAAGGGCTTCCTTATGACTCAGACGAAGGTCGAGCTCAGGCAGCAGCAATCACTGCGCTACTCACCGGGCATTCATATGCAACAAGCGCAAAGATTGCTCGTCGAGTGGGTCCATTTGCCGGATTTCATAAAGATAAAGAAGGGATGCTTCGTGTCCTAAGAATGCATCGTGAAGCTGTTGATGGCATTAACGCTGGCCTAGTAGCTGAAGAACTTTTAAGTGCTGCGGCAACCTCTTGGGATGAAGCAATCGAGATTGCTGAAGTTCACGGAGTAAGAAATAGTCAAGCAAGCGTTCTTGCACCTACTGGAACTATTGGGCTTATGATGGATTGTGATACAACCGGCATTGAGCCTGACCTAGGGCTCGTTAAAGTAAAGAAGCTTGTCGGTGGCGGAACTATGAGTATCGTGAACCAGACAGTACCAAGAGCACTCAAGGAACTCGGTTATACCAAAGCCGAAAGTGATGAGATTATTGCTTATATTGATACGGAAAAAACCATCATCGGAGCACCTTATCTTAAACAAGAACATCTTCCAGTGTTCGCCTGTTCAATGGGTGATAATACCATCCATTACTTGGGACATGTAAAAATGATGGCGGCAGTTCAGCCATTCCTTTCAGGAGCTATCAGTAAAACTGTTAACATGCCCGAAGAGGCAACAGTTGAAGATATAGAGCAATTGCATATAGATGCTTGGAAAATGGGCGTAAAAGCGGTAGCCATCTATCGAGATAACTGTAAGGTTGCGCAACCACTTTCAATGGCGAAAAAAGAAGGTGCAGAAGAAAAGCAGGCCACCGTTGTAGTTGCCCAAGAATCCTTTATCGTAAAGGGTGCTGTGAGAAGAGAGTTGCCTCAAAGAAGACGAAGCAGTACCTATAAATTTCAAATCAGTGATCTCAAGGGTTACTTCACTGTAAGCGAATACGAAGATGGCACGCCAGGAGAGCTTTTCGTAAGTGTAGCCAAACAGGGTTCAACCTTGTCGGGGCTCATGGATTCCTTTGCGATTTCAGTAAGCCATGGTTTGCAATACGGCGTTCCTTTGAAGAGTTATGTAAAAACTCTTATGGGCACTAGTTTTGCTCCTTCAGGAATTACCAACGATAAAGAAATCCGAACGGCAAGTTCGATTACTGACTATATTTTCAGAAGATTAGCGCTAGACTACCTTTCATTTGATGATCGGCTCGAGCTTGGACTCGCAGATTTGGATGATATGCCAGTTGCTGAACAGACCATGCTTAATGTGGAGGCTGAAAAGAGCCCTGTTGATATAGTGATGCCAGTAATTGAACAGTCCTCACCGACTATTTCATCAAAAACGGCTACTCCCAAAAAAGATATAACCGCGCCACTCTGCTATAACTGCGGTAATCAGACACAGCGAGCAGGGAGCTGTTATGTCTGTAGCTCGTGTGGTTCAACCACCGGCTGTAGCTAAATGAGCTATAATAGATCAAGATGAAAACAACCCTTTTATATTCAACAAATTCTGATAATCAAGCAGCGGTTGCAGAGTTTGAAAGGCGCTATCTTCAGGAAACAGGAAAAGAAATTCTTAAATACGACAAGGATACCGTAGAAGGGGCTGCGATTGCAGCCCTCTACGATATACTAAGTTTCCCATCTCTTTTCATAACTACAGATGATGGCACATTGATTCAACTATGGAACGCAGATTTGCCACAGCTTAGTGAGGTGCTCTATTTGGAACGATCGATCTAGTTGTATTTTTTACTTAAAAAATATATAGTAAAGATACAATTTAGTGAGATACATCTCCTTGAAGAGAATAGTAGCTATCAACTACGAATGTATTGTGAGGAACGGCCTTAGGGCTCAGTAGAACGCGACGTCAGAAGCACACGTTAGGGCTGAAAAAAAGTGACCACTACCACTGGTAAATCGGATGGCACCTCCCAATACGGGATCCGATAAATCCCAGTGGTTTTATTTATTAAAGAAAGGTTCATCATGAAGTATCAAAAAGGAACAAGACGAAGAGCGGCAGAATATGAAAAAGATCTTGTTCAATATTGGGAAAAAAATGATACTTTTCATAAATCAATTTCACAGCGACCTGAAGACAAAACATGGGTTTTTTATGATGGCCCTCCGTTTCTAACAGGTACACCACACCATGGCCACTTGCTTATTTCTACCGTAAAAGATGCAGTTGCGCGATTTCAAACGATGCAAGGGAAACGAGTAGAGAGAAGGTGGGGCTGGGATTGTCATGGTTTACCGGCTGAAGTATTCGTAGAAAAGAGCTTGGGAATTAAAAATAAACAAGAAATTGGCGTGAAAATTTCAATTGAAGATTATGTGGCTGCCTGTAGGGCAGCAATGGTTAAGACGGGTACAGAATGGGAAGACGCAATTAATCGAATAGGCCGCTGGGTTGAATTTAAAAATGCCTATAAAACTATGGACAAAGAATATATGGAAAGCGTCTGGTGGGCTTTTAAGACTTTGTATGAAAAGGGAAAAATATATGAAGGTGAAAAAATTCTTGTTTATTGCACCCAAGACGCAACTCCTATTTCTAAGAGTGAAGTTGCGATGGAAAATAGTTATCAAGTTGATACCGACCCTAGTGTCTTTGTGTATTTTCAGCTTGAAGACTCAGATGAATACCTATTAGCATGGACGACTACTCCCTGGACATTACCGGCTAACATCGCGATTGCGGTTAACGAAGAAATTGAATATGCGCTCGTGGAATTCGAAGGAAAGAAAATCTATATTGCAGATAATGCAGTAAAAAGAGTGCTAACTGATGAAAAGCATAATGAATTGCCACACAAACTACTAAAGAAAGTAATGGGTAAGTCTCTCGTAAACAAAAATTATGTTCCTTTGTTCGAAAATCACGGTCCAGATGCACATAAAATTCTTGCTGCTGACTTCGTGCTTGATACTGAGGGTACGGGAATCGTTCATGAAGCCCCAGCATACGGAGAAGAAGATTATGAACTTTGCAGAAAAAACGGAGTGCCAATTATTCCTATAGTCGATGAAAACGGAAATTATACTGCCGGTAGATGGCTCGGAAAAAATATATGGGAAGTAAATAAAGAAATTGCAAAAACGCTAGTTGCTGAAGGTAAAGCATTTAAGGTTGAGTATATAACTCATGATTATCCTCATTGTCACCGATGTGGTTCTAAGTTGATGTACAGGGCTCACCCAAGCTGGTTTATGGATATCCAAGGCCAGAAACAGCAAATGCTTGAAGAAACTGAAACAACTAACTGGACTCCAAAAGCTCTAAAGGAGGGGCGATTTAAGAATATTATAGAATCTGCTCCAGATTGGAATTTATCTCGAGATCGTTATTGGGCTACGCCGATTCCGGTGTGGAAGGGTAAGCGGCCTGACGGTACTGAAGTAATAAAAGCTATTGGTTCGTATGAAGAATTTTTTGAACTAACGGGATCACGTCTAGACGATTACCATCTTCCTAACGTTATGAATGTAACTTTTGAGCTAGATGGAGTAGAGATGAAACATATCGGAAAGGTTATAGATTGCTGGTTTGAAAGTGGTAGTATGCCTTTTGCTCAATTCCATTATCCATTTAGTGATATAAAAAAGTTTGAAAATAGTTTCCCAGCCGATTTCATCGTTGAAGCAATCGATCAAACACGTGGCTGGTTCTACTCGATGATGGCGGTAAATGTTGGGCTTTTCGGAAAGGCTCCGTTCAAGAATCTGATCTGCACTGGTTTTATCAATGCCGCCGATGGTAAAAAAATGAGTAAGAAGCTTAAAAATTATACTGACCCAATTGAGCTGATGGATAAATATAGTGCAGATAGTTTCAGGTTACTGCTGCTACAATCCCCACTCCTTAATGGAGAAGATTTCGCACTCTCAGACAGGGAAGTTGCAGATACAGCTCGCAAACTTGGTATGATCTGGAATATGTATGATTTCTTTACCCTTTATGCCGAAGTAGATGGTTGGGAATGGAATGGCAAGCTTGATGATCCGATGGACGAATTGACTAATAAATTGGACATATGGATAGTATCTAAAGTGCATGCTTTAGCCGAATCGGTCAAAGAGGGCACAGAATCCTATAATTTGTCTGCCGCATTAAGGCAATTAATGCCATTTTTAGATAATGCCAGTAATTGGTATGTGCGAAGAAGCAGAAAGCGTTTCTGGAAGACAGATAATGACGGAGATAAAGAGGATGCATATAGAACGTTGCACTATGTATTGGTTCAGTTAAGTGTCATAATGGCACCGTTCACACCCTTCTTGTCTGAAGAGCTTTACAGAAACTTAACAGGTGGTGAATCAGTACATTTGCTAGATTGGCCCAGCAAGCAAAAAATTGACCACAAGGTGATCGAATCTATGGACTTTGTTTTGTCAGTAGTAAATGAAGGGTTATCTCAGCGCGCTAAGCAGAGCCTTAAAGTCAGGCAGCCGTTGAATAGCGTGGAAATCGGAGGTGCAAGCGAAGACCTACTTAACAATTCTCATGAATATGAATGGATGATTCTTGAAGAATTAAATATAAAGACTATTAAGTGGAATAAAAACGCAGAGTTTAGTGTTCTGATAGATACAAAGGTTACACCAGAATTGAAAATAGAAGGAATTGCGAGAGATCTTGTTCGGGCAGTTCAAAATGCAAGAAAAAATAACGGTTTGAATGTAGAAGACAGAATTGTTTTACGAATATCCACAGAAAATGAACTGATAGAAAAAGCGGTAAATAGCTTCAAAGATATAATTGAAACTGAAACACTAGCCAGTTACATTGATGATTCACTCGATGACGAGAATGTGGTAGAGGAAAAAATAGATGGATCTAAGGTTAAGATCAGTTTACGAAAAGCGTAATATAACTCTTTACTGATCGGCTCTAATCTGTTATTATACAGTTTGACAATTTTATAAATCATAAGGATATGAAGTGAAAAAAGCTGTTATAGCAACTGGTGGAAAACAATACATAGTGTCTGAAGGAGATCTTCTAGACATTGAACTTATCCAGGACGAGAAAGTTACTGAATTTGATGTAATGCTACTAATTGATGGAGAAACTATTAAGATAGGTACCCCGTTAGTTAAAGACGTTAAAGTTAAAGCGGAAATCGTAAATCAAAATGTCAAAGCGGATAAAGTAATGGCAATTAGATATAAGGCAAAAAAACGCGTACATAAAGTGCGTGGGCATCGTCAGCAACATACGCAAATAAAGATTCTAAAAATAGCTTAAGAAGCGTATCCAATCAAGCTTGTGGATAGGCGCCGAGAGTAATACTAAATGCCGACAATAGTGCTATGACAAATCTCAAGTATTTTAAGGCCAGTACTTCTGCGGCGTTCACCATTCAAACTGTAGATAGTCCAAGCCCCAACACAACCTACCAGTTAGACTATTTCATAGCACAGTAACCTGTGGATAATGAGCACATTATTTGTTCTTATGTACTTGCATTAAATATACTATTTTGACATACTTAAATTACAAAAATAAACATAAGTGTTGAGAAGGCTACTGTCACAAAAGGCAGGCTACACATAAACAATAAGTACCTCGCAGGCTTGTTGTTGAAAAAGTAGTAAATAGCAGTAATAATCGCTTCGTAAAAGAAGCGATTATTACTTTAAAAACACATTGTCCAATTACGCTTCACGTAAGTAATAATAGAGACTGTCTATTATTAAAAAATACAACGCTTTATTAAAAAATTAATACAAAACTTATATTTAATACAATCTGTTAAAAATACTTTTTACAACAATAATTGTATAAAAGGCGTACGCTTAATTCGTATAACATTATGTTATGAATAATAAATCGTAAAATGGTAAAATTAGAGAGAATAAATATTGCAGGGACAGGGTGTATGACAAGAGTGATATCAATCTTAAATCAAAAAGGGGGAGTCGGAAAAACAACGACCACTATTAATCTTGCCGCAGGCCTCGCGAAAAAAGATTTAAAGATTTTAGTTATTGATCTCGACCCCCAGGGCAATGCTACTAGTGGACTCGGTGTTGAAAAAATGGATATCGTGAAGGGTACGTATAACGCCTTACTCGAGAGTGTTCCTTTTGATCAAGTAACAATGGTTACATCAACACAGAATGTTAATCTTATACCTACTAATTCTGATTTGGCTGCAGCAGAGGTTTCGCTATCTGGGGTGGAGAAGAGAGAGCTTAGACTAAAAGAGTTCTTAGTAAGCAATTTAGGAAGTTATGATTACGTTATAATAGATTGCCCCCCGAGCCTCGGACTCTTAACGGTAAACGCGCTCGTAGCTTCAACTGATGTGATTGTTCCCGTTCAAACAGAGTATTATGCAATGGAAGGGTTGAGTCAATTACTCCAGGTAGTCCAACAGATACAGACTGGCCTCAATCCAACGCTGCAGATATTTGGTGTGCTTTTAACTATGTATGATTCCCGAACATCCTTGAGTGAGCAAGTGCGAGCTGAAGTTGTTCGTGTATTTGGCGACATAGTGTTTTCTACGGTCATACCTCGTAATGTTCGTCTTGCAGAAGCACCAAGTCATGGAAAATCGATTTTTGAATATGATAAATGGTCTAAAGGATCAAAAGCTTACAAGGCTTTGACAAAGGAGGTTATACAGCGTGGCAACTAACAAAGGTTTAGGCAAAGGCTTTGATATTCTAATGCCGAAAGGTTTTAGTGTATCCAATGTTACAGCAGGAAGTGACGAACGAATACATAAACTATCTATTGATACTATAGTTCCTAAGTCTGATCAGCCAAGAAAACATTTCGATCAACTACAGCTTGAACAACTTGCTAGGTCTATTTCTGAACAAGGAATTCTGCAACCAATTGTTGTAGTAAAAAATGAACAAAATATGTATACAATAATTGCCGGTGAGCGTCGTTGGCGCGCTTCACAAATTGCAGGGCTTAATGAGATGCCTGCGATTGTTAGAGAAGCAAGCGAGCATCAGCAACTGGAACTAGCACTTTTAGAAAATGTACAACGAGCTGATCTTAGCTCATTTGAACAGGCGCTTACAGTAGTAAGACTTCACGAGCAGTTTAATCAAAGTTATGAAGAGATAGCGCAAAGACTCGGTAAAGCGTATACGTCTATTATTAATTTAGTGCGATTGCTTGCATTACCTGAGTATATACTCAAGGCTTTTGAGGATAGATTAATTACCGAAGGACATGCGCGCTCGATACTCGCACTTCAGAAAAACCCTAACGAACAAAAGAAATTGTTTGATCTTATACTTCGTAAAGGCATTAGTGTTCGACAAGCAGAGCAATTTGTAGTTTCTGTAAAAAAGAACAATGAACAAGTAATCGATAAAACTGCTAAGAGTAATATATCTGACAGTACGATTAAAAAATCAGTGCTGCAAATTGAGAATATTCTTGGAGCTAAAACGCTCATTCAACATTCAAAAAGAGGTTCTGGTAAGCTTGTTATAAATTACAAGAATGAAGAAGAACTGAATGTCATTTTAAATAAAATGAAAAAGCTTAGTTAATAATAAATAGTATTCAGGTTTTGAATCTTTAAGACATTATTCAATTCTGTTGAATATGTTTTAAAAGAGTTAAGTGGGTAATAGCGCACCCATAGTCTACCGATTATATTTTGGACAGGGACTAGACCAACGCCAGTTCTAGAGTCTAGTGATCCACCAGGCCCTCGATTATCCCCACAAACAAATAGTTCATTAGCTCCAACAGTGATGTCAACGTTTCCAATCGTGGAAGCAAGAGTTGGGCCATAATCAGTGTTTGCATCTGGATTGAACCCATTAGGGTTCTGAGCGTTATATACAGTAATTTTGCCATTATTTACTACTACCGTGTCACCGGGCAGTCCGATAACTCTTTTTATAAGTTGCGTGCTAGGATCACTAGGTTTTTTGAAAACGATAATTTCATGTCTTGAAGGAATATATGTTTTGCCGATCATTCCATCGAAGCTTTTAGGCAATTTTAGTATAAAAACTCTGTCGCCATTTTGTAGAGTTGGCGTCATACTTGTTCCGTCCACGATGTAGCTCTGGAAAACAAAAATTATCATAAAAAGAGCAAAAAGTGGGGCGAGGATAAATAATAAAATTGTATAAAAACTATTCTTTTTATCTTTGGAGGTTTTTTTAACTTCTTTTTTATTGTTGTTTAAATGTTCGGTGGGTTTATCATCGAGAACTATTTTTTCTTCTTCTTCAGGCATAGAAACAATTGTACACGATTGAGGGACATTTTGTATAATCATTGATAGAATGTGATTAGGTATAAAACATGAAGAAGCAGGGACACGTACTAACTATTCCAAAAAAAATGCCTAAACCTAGGCAATCTCATTTTGGTACTTATGGAACGAGGCAACCAGTTACAGGTTCTGATCATAAAAGAAATCTTCACGATAAGGTTGATAATTTTATAAGAGAGGATGGCTTCAGAAGAAGAAGTGTAAAGGGAATAGTAGAACAGCCCCATCGTCCAATTATTAAGAAAAAACTAGGTAGTCTAGAAGTAAGTAGTAAATTTAATAAATTAAAAATATTTTCATTACTAATATTTTCTTTGTTAGTAATCCTTTTTTTCGCCAGTAATTTATAGCTATCATTTTAATTTACGGCCATAAAATGTATTATTAATAGTGATCGTAGCCTTATGAAAAAAATATTTTACAAAATTAAACCCGCTTCCGGAATCGCTAACGCGCTTCACCTTAGCCTCAATACTTTTCTACCTATTGCTATTCTTTTTTTGATTCGTTTGAATTTTGAATATGCCGCAGTTCTCCTAATCGGGCTATCAAAATGGAGAATGTTTTCTGTTAAGCCTCGCTATTGGGTAGCTGTTGTACGGAGTAATTTAGTCGACATATTCATCGGTTTATCTACGGTAGCTTTCATGAGTGGCTCGAATAGATTGATAACGCAAATAACCTGGATGATCTTCTACATCATATGGCTCGTGTGGCTAAAGCAAAAATCTAATCCTGTAGCAGTTATGAGCCAAGCGCTCGTATCTCAAGCACTTACACTAGTGGCCTTCTATCGATCATTTCCGAGTGCTTCGTTGATTACGGTGGTGCTCGTCACTTGGATCATATGTTATGCAGCCTCAAGACATTTTCTTGGAGCCTTTGACGAACCCTTAACGAAAGTCATGACTGAAATATGGGCCTGGTTTGGTGGTGTTATGGCATGGATTTTGGGGCATTGGGTGATTCAGTATTTTCAGTTTCCGCAAATTGCAATTATTTTAACTATTTTAGGCTATGGATTCGCGACATTATATTACCTCAATCACAATGAAAGACTTAAGCCAGTACTGAAAAATCAACTCATAGGGCTGATGTCAGCCGTTGTCTTTATAGTTATTATTGTCGGCGACTGGCAAGATAAATCTATCTAATCTTTTTAAATACAAGAACTAAGTTTTCTTGATCAATAAACTTGAATCCATTCTCTTTGGCTAAACGTTTAATTTGCGTTTGTTGAGATAGTAAGGACTCAAGTAATAGATATGCGCCTTTCTTGAAAGTGCTTGCTAGTAAAGCACGATAAAGGACTAAGCCATCTTCACCAGAAAAAACAGCGGCTGAGGGTTCATTCATAACTTCTTTTAGCACTTTAAGTGTAGTAGGAACGTAAGGTAGATTTGCTGTTATGATATCAAAATCGTTGTCGATAGAATTGAAAAGGTTGGATTTTGTGAAGCGTATGTCTAATCCAAAACTTTTGGCATTTTTTCGAGCAACAGTTAATGCATTTTTTGAAATATCAGTTGCCACTACGTCCCAGCTAGGGTGAAGGGACTTTACGATAATTGCAAGAATGCCGCTCCCAGTTCCAAGATCAACCATTTTTTGTTTCTTTGAAAAAGATATTTTTTCTAAGAGCGATATAAAACTTTCTGATTCTGGACGAGGCACGAGTACTTTGTTGCTTACATAAAACTCCCTACCATAAAACTCTTTTTTGTTAACTAGATAGGCTAGCGGGATATGCTCAGATCTTTTCTTGAGTAATTTATTAAGTTTTCTTAACTGATTTCTGCCTATAAAAGTTTCTGGATAAGTAAGTAAAATCTCTTTCTTTTTACTTGAAATATGCTCAAGTAAAAGCAGGGCGTCTAGATGAGCGGATGGTATATTCGCCTTATTTAATGCTTTTGTTGCTTCCTGCAGCCACTCGCCGTAGGTTTTTTTAGGCAGCATCGTTAATTAAGTGCTTATCGTAATCCTGCAGGGCATTAAATAAATCTTGGATATCTCCGGTTAGCGCTGCAGGTATATTTGAGCGAGAAAAGCCGATCCTATGATCAGTAATTCTGTCTTGAGGGAAATTGTATGTTCTAATTTTTTCGCTCCTGTCACCACTTCCGATAAGTTTTCTACGAGATTCGCTTAAGTTCTTCTGCTCTTCATCAATTTTCATCTGAAGTAAGCGAGCTCGCAGGACACCCATTGCTTTATCTTTGTTTTTTAATTGAGATTTTTCATCTTGGCAGGTTACTACCAGCCCTGAGGGTATATGGGTTATCCGTACCGCGCTATCCGTGGTATTTACGCTTTGCCCGCCATGACCGCTCGCTCTATAAACATCTACGCGTAAATCAGATTGGTTAATTTCAACGTCCGTTTCTTCCGCTTCTGGCAGAACTGCGACAGTAATAGTACTAGTATGAATTCTTCCTTGGCTTTCAGTTGAGGGTACTCGCTGCACTCTATGAACTCCGGCTTCGAACTTGAATGTCTTATATGCATCATTCCCACGGATTGCAAAAATAATTTCCTTGAATCCGCCAACCTCGCTTGCAGTTTCATTAATTAATTCTATTTTGAAGTTATGCAGTTCAGCGTAGCGACTATACATACGAAATATCTCACCACTAAAAATGCTTGATTCATCACCTCCAGCACCTGCTCGAATTTCGATAATTGCATCTTTGTCATTATTTGGATCGCTAGGAGTAAGTGCCTCATTTAGTAGCTCAGAAGTTACTCGTATACTTTCTTCAAGCTCTGCTATTTCAATCTGCGCTAATTCATCAAGTTCTTTGTCTCCGCCAATCATTGATTGAGCACCGATTAATTGCTCTTTCATTAGTGACACTTTTTTTGAAATATCGAGCGTATTTTCGATGAAGTTTTTTCGTTTAGCAAGTTTAGGGTAGTTTGGGCTACTGAAAATAGAAGGATCAGATAAAGAAATCTCTATCTCTTCTAACTCTTGGGTAAGTGCCTGTAACTTGTTTTCCATAACTCTATTGTACCTTTTTTACTAAAACAGCACAGATAAACTGTGCTGCATAAGTTGATCTAAATTTCTTAAACTGTCTGTTCTTGTTTTTCTTTTTTAACAGATTCTTTTTTAGCCTTAGGCTTAAGTTGTTTTGCAGCTTTAGCTTTTGCTCCAGCTTCAGCACGTGCCTTAAATCGATCAACACGACCTTCCATATCAAGAAGTTTTTCTTGACCAGTAAAGAATGGGTGAGTACTGCTACTTATATGTACCTTAACAAGAGGGTATTCGTTGCCGTCTTCCCATTTGGTAGTTTCTTCAGATTTGATTGTAGATTTGGTTAAAATCTTAAAGCCATTTCCGAGATCTTCGAAAACAACTGGTCTGTAATCTGCTGGATGAATTTCTTTTTTCACTATGAATCCTTACGCTCATTTAGGTTATTTTGAAACTCTGGTTAGCGACGAGCAATCGCAGTCAGTTTTTATTGTCTCATTTGATCGTAATTATACATTGAAATCACTTTATCGTCAATCATATAACAGAGTAGACAAAACAAGTTCAATCTGTTACTATTAACTTACAAAATAATTTTAATGAATCAACCTTCTGTGTTTATCCTCCCCACTCGGGCCAACAGACAGAAGGCGAAGGGAGAAAAAGGATAATGGCTAGTACAAAAGTAGATATCAAGGCTTTGCTTGAAGCGGGAGCTCATTTTGGCCATAAGACCAGTCGATGGCACCCAAAAATGGCACCTTACATTCACAGTAAAAGAGGTGAAAATCATATTATTAATTTAGAAAAAACTGTTACTCAGTTTGACGATGCTCTGAATTTTATTGAAGAGATAGTCGCTAGAGGTCAGCAAGTTCTT
This sequence comes from uncultured bacterium, assembly GCA_903880655.1. GTDB lineage: Bacteria > Patescibacteriota > Saccharimonadia > Saccharimonadales > CAIOMD01 > CAIOMD01. Next base: position 8,090 of record CAIRQE010000134.1, on the reverse strand, counting down.
TTTGTCGGCACAAAGCGACAAGCTAAAGATGTTTTAAAGGAAGCTGCGATTGCAGTTAATCAGCCGTATGTAGTTGAGCGATGGCTCGGTGGAATGCTTACTAACTCTACTACTATCAACGTTCGTATTAAAAAGCTGAAAGATCTTGAAGCTAAAATGGCTTCAGGAGAGCTCGCTGCAAAATATAACAAACTTGAAGTACAAAGATTCCAAGAACAAATAGATGATATGAATGTTATTTTTGGTGGTATCAAAGATCTACAAGGCCGTCCCGGAGCACTGTTTGTCGTAGACATACTTGAAGAAGACAACGGTGTCAAAGAAGCGATTCGATTAGGTATCCCTATAATTGCGCTTGTTGATACAAATGCTGACCCTAGCAAAATCACTTATCCAATTGCATGTAACGATGACGCTATACGGACTATCGCTTTAGCGTGCCAGTATGTGAATACTGCCATTCAAGCAGGAAAAGAACGACGTGCTAAAAAAAGTGATACTGCAGAAGTTAGTAAAAAAACTGAAGTAAAAAAATAATAAAAAGGAGTTTAGGATTATGAAAATTGATTTAGAAACTATAAAGAGATTAAGAGAGCTAACTGGTGTGGGCATTACCGACGCAAAAAAAGCACTCGTTGATACCGATGGTGATTTTGATAAAGCTCTTGAAGCGATGCGAAAAAAAGGCTTAACCAAAGCTGATAAGCGCGGTGAGCGAGAGGCACGTAGCGGAGTCATCGGCAGTTACGTTCATGACAGCCGAATCGGTGTGCTTGTAGAAATTAACTGTGAAACAGATTTTGTAGCAAGAAATGAAAAATTTACTGATTTAGTTAAAGACGTTTCAATGCATATCGCTGCGAGTTCTCCTGAATTTATTTCTCAAGAAAATATTCCAAAAGAAGTAGTATCTTCACTAAAGAAAGAATTTGAAGAAAAAGTAGCTAAAGAAGGAAAGCCGACAAAAATGATTCCTCAAATTGTTGAAGGTATGCTCTCAAAAGCACTCGCAGAGCGATGTCTTCTCGAGCAACCGTTCATCAAGAATCAAGAAGTTACTGTTGGCGATCATATCAAAAGCAACATAGCTATTTTAGGCGAGAATATTGTCGTTAAGCGATTCAGCCGTATGGCACTTGGCGAAGTACTCTAAGCTTTTAATTAATAAAAAAATCTATATAAAACGAGCATTTGCTCGTTTTATTGTTGTATACTGACAAGTAGTTAAAAAGGGAAAATATGAATCAGAATCAAATAATTGATGGTGCGAAAGTTAAATTTTCAAATGCTGTAAATCATTTCTCTGAGGACTTGAAAAAAATTCGAACCGGAAGAGCTCACCCTAGCCAACTAGATAGCGTTTTAGTGGTTGCTTATGGCACCCAAATGCCACTCAAGCAACTTGCTACCGTAACTACACCCGAAGCTCAATTGCTCCAAGTGAGCCCTTTTGATCCTACAAATCTACCAGTTATCTCGGACACAATTAGAAATAATCCATCACTTGGCATGAACCCAAGTGATGATGGCCGGGTTATAAGAATTCCAATTCCACCACTCACTACTGAAAGAAGACAAGAAATTGTTAAGCAACTAAAAGAAAAAATTGAGAATGCATTAATTTCTTGTAGGGGTATTCGTCACGAAACACTAGACTCACTAAAAGAAATGAAAAATGATAAACAAATTAGTGAAGATGACTTAACTCGCTGTAATAAACAAATTGAAGATGTAATGGCTAAAACAAAAAATGAAATTGAGGCTGCAGCCAAAACTAAAGAACAAGAAATAATGACCATTTAATTTGTATGCAGCAAGAAACTTCTTCTTTTGTTCCTAATCATGTTGGCATCATTATGGATGGCAATAGAAGATGGGCAAAAAAAAATAATTTACCAACTCTGGAAGGTCATCGAAAAGGATTTAGTATTTTGCAATCGATAGGGGATTATGCGCTCGATAGCGGAATTAAGAATTTAAGTGTCTATGCTTTTTCAACCGAGAATTGGTCACGAGAAAAGGAAGAAGTAGCATTTATTTTTGCCTTTTTAAGTAAGATGCTCAAGAAAGAAATTAAAAAATTTCACGAAAGGGGTGTTCGTTTTAACTGGCTGGGTACAACAGAGAAGATGAATCCAAAGATCATCAAGCAATTAAAAGATGCCGAAGAGCTGACCAAGAATAATACGAATGGCAGTTTTAATTTATGCGTTAATTATGGCGGCCATACTGAAATAGTTGAATCAGTAAATAAAATTATAAAGCTGGGCAAGAAGGTGACGATAGAAACCATCAACAAGGCGTTATACGGTGGAGAGAATGTACCACCACTAGATTTAGTAATACGCACGTCAGGCGAACAGAGAATTAGTAATTTTATGCTTTGGCGTATAGCGTATAGCGAACTTTATTTTACTAATATTTACTGGCCTGATTTTAAAAAAAATGATTTGGATGATGCAATAAATTTTTACACTTCTCGCCAAAGGCGATACGGGAAATAAGGGGATGGCATAAATGTTTTTAATAGCAACAGGAATCATTCTTTTCATTTTACTGATTGTACTTCATGAGTATGGACATTTTTTGATCGCTAAAAGAAATGGTGTTGAGGTTGAGGAGTTTGGTATTGGTTTTCCGCCAAAGATATGGGGCAAGAAACTAGGAAAAGGAATATTCGAAGGATATTACACGATTAACTTGCTGCCACTCGGCGGTTTCGTAAAGCTAAAGGGTGAAAGTGGGGATGATCTAGATAAGGGCAGTTTTAAGATTGCATCAGGCAAGGCAAAGTTAAAAATTATGTTAGCCGGCGTAGCGATGAATCTGGTTGCTGCATTTGTAATCCTTACAATTGTTGCCTTGTTTGGAATGCCAAAATTAATCAACAATCAATTTACGGTAGCTAGCGATAGCAAAGTTAGTAAATCTGAATCTTTGATTAATTACATTGATGAAGGATCTCCTGCACAAAAATCTGGTCTAAAAATATCCGATAACCTAAAGTCACTTAATGGTACAAAGATAAATTCTCAAGATGAATTAAGGCAACTAACTAAATCTAATGCGGGCAAGAATGTCGATATTACTTATATTCGTACTGGAAAAACATTCTCCACAAAAACACAATTATTGTCCGCTCAACAGGTAAGTGAAAGCCAAAATACTAATAACCCCAAAGGATATCTTGGCGTTGAAACAACTGACTATACCCTCGTGAAGTCTACGTGGTCTGCTCCCATTGTTGCGATAGGCCTGTCTCTTCAAATTATCAAGTTAACTATAGTTGGACTTGGCTCAACGCTAGCGCATTTAGGCTCCTCGATCGGTTTATTCGTGATAGGTCATGGTACGCAGGCAAAAAGTCAGGCAAGTCTGGCAAGCCAGAATGTTACTGGGCCAATCGGGGTTTACGCCCTACTGAGCAGAGGTTCAGTTCTTGGGTATCAATTCATTTTATTCATCGTCGGCTTGTTAAGCCTAACTCTCGCTATCATGAATGCTTTACCTATTCCTGCACTTGATGGCGGAAGAGCCTTTCTGCTTGTATTATTTAGGCTTATAAAAAAACCATTACTACCAAAAACCGAAGACAAAATTCATGGTACAGGTTTCGCAATCTTGATGATACTTTTCGTAGTGATTGCGATCGTAGATATTAAAAGATTTTACTAGAGACTAAATATGCAAGAAGTGGGAATAGAGAAGGTGAAAAACAAAAAAGTTGGCTGGGGGCCGGCAGCAGCACTATTCATCACAATTGCAGCTTATATTTTTTCTCAACTTATTTTAGTAGTTCCGCTTTATTTAATAAGCAAAATACATTCAGATAATTCAATAAATTTTTCGGATTATATCGATAATTCTCCATGGATAGGTTTGTTGTTAACTGGATTCTCTTCTTTGGGTCTTCTGTCTGTGATATTTATTTTTCTCAAAAGGAGAAAAAGGAGTCTTCGAGATTTAGGCTTCAAGAAAATAAAATTTAGTGATTTTGGTTGGCTCCTTTTGGCAATAGTTAGTTACATTTTTATTGTCGCTATTGTTCTTTATGTAGCTTCATTTATTCCTGGGTTTAATTCAAACCAAAAACAGGACGTTGGCTATGCCGCTGCAGCGGGTTGGCAAATTGGCCTCGCCTTCATTGGTCTTGTTATCGTACCGCCCCTCGCTGAAGAAATTGTATTCCGTGGATTTTTATACAAGGGTCTCACTTCTAAATGGCCTAAAATTTTTTCTGCATTACTCACTAGTTTTATATTTGCGTTGTTTCACTTTCAATGGAATGTCAGTGTAGACGTATTTGTTCTTTCGCTTGTATTGATAGCACTCTTAGAAAAAACTAATAATCTTTGGATGTGTGTTTGCTTGCACGGATTAAAAAATTTTATAGCCTTTGCAACAATCTTTTTATTTGCGACCAGGTAGCTGTTACAATTTATTAATGAAAGCAACACAACTCTTTACCCATAGCACTAAAGAAATTCCTTCTGATGAAACTTCAAAAAATGCTCAGCTGCTGCTGAGAGCTGGATTTATATCAAAAGAGATGGCGGGAGTGTATGCCTATCTTCCACTTGGCCTTAGAGTAATTGAGAAAATAAAAGCAATTGTTAGAGAAGAAATGAATGCAATAGGCGGTCAGGAAATTATAATGACCTCATTGCAGCAAAAGGAACTATGGGAAAAGACAGATCGATGGGACGATGAAAAAGTAGATATTTGGTTCAAGTCTGCTCTTAAGAATGGAACTGAAGTGGGCTTTGGTTGGTCCCATGAAGAACAGATAACGAATATGATGCGAAACTTTATCCATAGCTATAAAGATCTCCCTCAATCCATGTATCAATTCCAGACCAAATTACGTAATGAATTAAGAGCTAAGAGTGGAATAATGCGGGGCCGTGAATTCGTAATGAAGGACATGTACTCTTATGCATATTCCGATGCAGAACATCAGAAAATATACGATCAAGTCACGGCAGCATATTTAAGAATTTTTGATGCATTAGGTATTGGTGACAAAACGTATCTGACTTATGCATCGGGTGGAGCATTCACTGAATTTAGCCATGAATTTCAGACAATTACTGACGCAGGAGAAGATATCGTATATCTTGATGAAGATAAGAAATTAGCAGTAAACGAAGAAGTATACAGCGATGAAATTATTTCTAGATTATCTCTTGATAAGAAAAACCTAAAAAAGGTAAAAACTGCAGAAGTAGGGAATATATTTAGCTTCGGTATAGAAAAGTCAAGGCAACTTGACTTGAAGTTTACCAATAAAGAAGGCAAGGAAGAGTACGTTGTGCTTGGCTCATATGGTATCGGTATCACAAGACTTATGGGAGTAATAGTAGAGTTATTCTCTGACGAAAAAGGAATGATGTGGCCTGAATCAATTTCACCATATAAAGTATACCTTGCGCAGTTAGGTCAAGATAAAGCAGTCTTAGACGCCGCAAAGAGACTCTACGAAATATTGATCAAAAATAATGTTGAAGTATTTTGGGACGATAGAGACGCTCGCCCAGGTGAAAAATTTAGTGATGCTGATCTGTACGGCTTTCCTTATAGAATTGTTGTGAGTCAAAATACGGTAAAAGCGAACGAATATGAAGTTAAGAAGCGAAATGAAAATGAAGCCCACAATTTCACTATCGATGAGCTCTTAAACTTGCTAGCCAGATAACTCTTTTTACAGTATACTTACAGTCAAGTTATGGGGACGGGTCATAACCTAATTATTCAAAAGGAAACCATGAAGAAATTATTTAAATTAACGCAAGACGGTATCGATGAGCTTAGGATTGAGATGGAAAAACTTATTTCTGAGCGTAGTGCAATCACTGAAAGAATAAGATCCGCTAGAGAACTCGGGGATTTAAGTGAAAATGCAGAATATGCATCTGCACGGTCCGAGCAAGAGCGAAACGAAAACAGAATTACTGACATTGATCACATTTTATTGAATGTTGAGCTCATAAAAGCTCCTAAAGATGGAAAATTAGTTAGCTTAGGCTCTACGGTTTCATTAAGCGGCGGAAGCAAGACTAAGAAATTTCAAATTGTTGGGACAGTTGAAGCTGATCCAATGAATGGAAAGATTAGTGATGAATCGCCTATTGGCAAAGCATTGATAGGTAAAAAAGTGGGCGAAAAAGTAGAGATTGTGACTCCTGCCGAAACAAGTTTCTATACTATAGACTCAATAAGCTAATTAGTTAACAGTAAAAAAGACACTTTAAGGAATAGCGCAAAAGATGGCTACATTAAAAGAACTCAGGGACGAACGTTTAAGGAAATTGCAAGAGCTCAGAGAGCTAGGAATAAATCCCTATCCCTCAGATACTCAGCGTAGCAATATGGCTGGAGATGTAGCTCAGCACTACGAACAGTTCAAGGATAAAAATGTAGCGATAGCTGGCAGGATTTTATCTATAAGAAAATTTGGTAAAATCGCATTTATTGTCCTTAAAGACGCGAGTGGAGAAATTCAACTTTTTCTTAAAGATGGCATAGTAGAGAAGCTTGATAGTAAGAAGGGTAATCTTGGACTAGCGGAACTTCATTTGCTTGATTCAGGGGATTTTCTGCAAGCAAAAGGCAAGGTTATTAAAACGCAGACTGGTGAGATTTCTGTTGAAGCCACTGAAATAAGGTTACTCGTCAAGACTCTACGACCGTTGCCCACAAAAGTCGATGGTTTTACGAATAAAGAAGAGCGCTTACGGAGACGATATATTGATACCAACGTTAATCAGGACGTATATGATCGGTTTATTAGAAGAAGCGTATTCTGGCAGGCGACAAGAGACTTTTTGAATAAAAATGGTTTTGTAGAGATTAATATCCCTGTACTAGAACATACGACTGGAGGAGCAGACGCAAATCCATTCGTAACAAATATGGCAGCGCTTGATCAGGATTTCTATTTAAGAATCAGCCAAGAGTTACCGCTAAAGCGATTATTGGGTGGCGGGTACGAAAAGGTTTATGATATCGGCCCACGTTTTAGAAACGAAAATTACAGTGACGAACACCTCCCTGAGCATATAGCAATGGAATGGTATTGGGCGTACGCGGACTGGCGTGATGGCATGAAATTCATGACAGAGCTATATCGTTACGTCATCGAAAAAACATTTGGCACCCTTAAGTTTAAGAAAGGTTCGTTTGATATTGATTTATCAAAAGAGTGGAAAGAGCTGGACTATGCGAGTGTTATAAAAGATAACTATGGTATTGACGTTTTTGACTGCAAAATTGACGAGGTTAAAGCGGCGCTCAAGAAACATAAGCTGGAAGTAGAAAAGACGGATAATATCGCAAGAGGCATAGATAAACTATGGAAAAATCTCCGTAAAGATATCGCAGGTCCTGTCTGGCTCATCAATACTCCAAAATTCATTAGTCCTCTGAGCAAAACTAATCTAGATAATGAAAATACCGTACAACGTTTTCAGCCTATTATCGCCGGTTCAGAGCTCGGTAATGGATTCAGTGAACTCAATGATCCCGTAGACCAACTTGGACGTTTTATGGAGCAGCAAGGTATGCGCGATGCTGGAGATGAAGAAGCAATGATGCTCGATATTGATTTCGTAGAAATGCTTGAGTATGGAATGCCACCAGCTTGTGGATGGGGCTATACCGAGAGAGTCTTTTGGGTGCTTGAAGGGGTGAGTGCTCGAGAAGGCGTACCGTTCCCGCAAATGCGACACGAAATTGACGCCACCACTAAACTTATTTACCCAGAAGTATTTAAAAAAAATAAGTAAATCTGAATGCGATTACATAGATTTTATCTTCCGAATACTGCTGATGCAAAAGATCAAAATCTTGGCTCCAAATCATTATGGGTTCACGGAAGCGGGCTTCTAGCGCAGTGGAAAAAAGTACTGCGCTATAAAGAAGGGCAAGAACTTGTTTTATTTGACGATAATAGGGAATGTCTTTACAGAATAATTGATATTTCAAAGAACGACAGTGTTCATCTGGAATACGTAACTGAATATGAAAGAAAAATTCCCCAAAAAGAAGTATATTTATTCTGGTCAGTTTTGAAAAAAGATAAAAATGACTGG
>CAIRQE010000133.1 GCA_903880655.1 uncultured bacterium | reverse complement strand
GTAGGTATTGCTACATTTGCTCCATCAACAGCGGGCGTACCTTTATATCTAAACGTAGGCTCTACTGATGCTATAGTTACATTTACAGCAGCTTATGGTTCTACATCAGGTGCGGGTACAGTTGTTATTCGTTATGTTGTTCAAGGTTCTGACGGTTCAGCTAACCCATCACAAGTATAATTAGTCTAGGGGGCTTCGGCTCCCTTTTATAAAAAAAGGAGATTAATTATGATGCAAACTGACATTAAATCAGCACACACTAATACTTCAGCAGTATTAGTAAATTTTCGTACGCGTTTAAAACATATTACATTTAATAGCAACGGTACAGCAGGAACTCTTATTCTTTATGATAATGCTTCTGCTGCATCAGGTACTGTTTTATGGCAATTTGATTTTGGCGCTAATGTGATATCAGTACCCGTATTACTACCTGGAGAAGGCATTCTTGCTTATAATGGCATTTACGCAACTTTAACTAATGCTAACTCTTGCACTATTTGTTACGGATAGGAATAGATATGTTAGATCACATGCATGAAAGTACTAAACAAGTTCTTGATTTTGCTTCAACAGTTACAGTAGTAGGTACCATATTAAATTGGTTGCCAGCATTTGCGGCTTTATGGACTATTATATGGACTACAATACGTATATGGGAAACTAAAACTATACAAGATTGGGTTAAGTCTAAAAGAAATAAAGATGCCTAGCAAATCTAAATCACAACATAAGCTTATGGCGGCTGTGGCTCACAATCCTTCCTTTGCTAAAAAGGTTGGAATACCACAGTCAGTTGGAAAAGATTTTAATGAAGCAGATAAAGGTAAAAAGTTTGGTAAAGGTGGTTTGTACGCTAATATCCACGCTAAACAAGAGCGTATAGCTCATGGTAGCAAAGAACATATGCGTAAACCTGGTACTAAAGGTGCGCCTTCAGCAAAAGATTTTAAAGATTCAGCGAAGACTGCTAAGATGAAAAAAGGTGGTGTGTCTTTAGCCGTTGGACGTGGTGAGAAATTACCAACATCTGAAGGTGCTGGACTTACTGCAAAGGGTAGGGCTAAGTATAACAGAGAAACAGGGTCTAATCTAAAGGCTCCTCAACCACAAGGTGGTGCTCGCAAGAACTCATTTTGTGCAAGAATGTCTGGTATGCCTGGACCTATGAAAGATGAAAAAGGTAGACCTACTCGTAAGGCTGCTTCACTTAAACGATGGAACTGTAAATAAGGAGTTTTAAATGGCTAAATCAGATTCAAAAGAAGATATGAAAATGGACATGGCTCAAGATAAGAAAATTATCAAGAAAGCTTTTGGCATGCATGACAAACAAGAACATAAAGGTGAAAAAACTAATCTTGATGCTCTTAAAAAAGGTGGTAACGTTAAAAAAATGGCTATGGGAGGACCTAGCAGTTTAGGCCAACTAGCGATGCGTGGTGGAAATCAACCAGGCCGTGGTATGCCTATGCGTCAAGGACCTGCACCAAGGCCAGTTATGGCTCAACCTGCCTTAGTTCCACAAAAACCAGGAGCTCCAGCACCTACAGGATTAGGTACAGCTATTCCACAAGCAGGTCAAGCCCCTTCAGGATTATTTACAGCTATTCAACAAGCAGGTCAAGCCCCTTCAGGATTAGGTACAGCTATTCCACAAGCAGGTCAAGCCCCTATATCAATGACTCCTCAATATGCTGCACAAGGTGGTAAAGTTAAAGCTAAAGCACCAGCTAAAAAAATGGCTTCAGGCGGTAAAGTATCATCAGCTTCATCACGTGCAGACGGTTGTGCTACTAAAGGTAAAACAAAAGGTACAATGATCGCTATGTGTGGTGGCGGTATGTATAAAAAGGGTAAGTAATCATGGCTAAAGATACCAAAGAAAGTATAGATTATCAAAAAGAATTAAAAGACCTTTATGATACAAAAATTACTGATAGACAAATAGATACTGCAAAACAAAAACAAAAAGAAATAACCCCTGTTCCTGCACCTGCAACAGCACCACCACCTAAAAAGTTTGCTAAAGGTGGTTCAGCTTCAGCTCGTGCTGATGGTTGTGCTATTAGAGGAAAGACTAGAGCATGATGGCTTCTCGTGGTATGGGTGATGTTAATCCATCTAAAATGCCTAAGAAACCTAAAAAGATTATTCGTAAAGATAATCCTGATGTAGTTGATATGTTTAAAAAAGGCGGCAAAGCCAAAAAGAAAAAGGGGTAAAAAATGGCAGAATATACCTCAGGTACTTCTGCATTCAACCTTTCTTTAAATGAAATTTTTGAAGAAGCGTTTGAACGCTGCGATAGAGAATTAAGAACAGGTTACGATTTTCGTACTGCTCGCCGTTCTCTAAATTTACTTACAGTTGAATGGGCTAACAAGGGAATTAATCTTTGGACTATTGAACAAGGACAAATTCCTTTAGTCACAGGTCAAATATGTTATCCAATCCCAGTAGATACTATTGATTTACTAGATACAGTTATTCGTCAAAACAATGGAACTTCTAATCAAATTGACATTAACATAAGTCGTATATCAGAATCTACATACTCAACGATTCCTAATAAATTAACTCAGGGACGTCCAATCCAAGTGTGGATAAACCGTCAATCTGGTAATACAAATGCAACTACTGCTACTCTTTCTGCAACTATTACTTCTACGGATACTACTATTACAGTAAGTGATGTATCCCAATTAGCAGCTGCAGGTTATATTCAATTAGATAGTGAAATTATTTATTATGCTAATGTATCGGGTAATCAGTTAATCAATTGCGCTCGTGGACAAAATAATACTGTAGCAGCAGCTCATACATCAACAACTGTTGTATATGTTCCAATGCTTCCTTCTGTTAACGTATGGCCTACACCTAACTCACCAGGTAATCAATATACGTTTATCTACTGGAGATTAAGACGTATTCAAGACGCAGGTGATGGTGTTAATGTTCAAGACATACCATTTAGATTTGTTAACGCTATGGTAGCAGGACTAGCTTTCTATTTAGCTGCTAAATTAGGATGTGATATACAAAGATACCAAGCGTTACAAGCAGAATACATGCAGCAATTTGATTTAGCTGCACAAGAGGACAGAGAAAAAGCACCGTTACGCATTGTTCCACGTAACATGAATTACTACAGGTAATTAAATGCCAAGCAAATACGCCTCAGGCAAGCACTCAATTGCAGAATGTGACCGTTGTGCTCAACGTTTTATGCTTAAAGATCTTAGAACACAGACAGTAAAGACTAAGCCTTATAAAGTTAAAGTGTGTAAAGAATGCTGGGACCCAGATCATCCACAGTTACAACTAGGTCTGTATCCAGTTAATGATCCACAAGCAGTTAGAGAACCAAGACCTGATGTATCATATCAAGCATCAGGCACAAGTGGGCTACAAATACTATTAACTGATAGTACTTCTGTACAAGGCTTTGGGTTTCCTGAAGGTGGTAGCAGAGTATTTCAATGGGGTTGGGCGCCAGTAGGTGGGGCACAACAATTTGATTCTTTATTAACACCTAATGACTTAATTGCCTTAGGACAGGTTAGTAGTGTTACAATAACAACAACATAATTTAGGAGAAATAAAATGGCTTACAAATCAGCAGCAGACGGCGTTACAAAAAAAGGTAGAACCAAAGGTAAAAACTTAGGTGATACAGGACCTTCCGTTGGAATTCAAAGCGGTAAAGGTAAAAAAGGCGCTTCAACAGTTACATCAAAGGCTATGAAAGCAGTTGGTCGTAACATGGCTCGCGCTAACAATCAAAAATAAGGATATTAAAATGGTTACTAATGTAAAAGAAACTCCAGCTG
>CAIRQE010000132.1 GCA_903880655.1 uncultured bacterium | reverse complement strand
TCGCATTAAAATCATCCTCTGAATAAAGTCTTACGCAAATGCCGTCAGATACCCGTCCGCATCGGCCACTTCTTTGCTTAGCTGAAGCTTGAGAAATTTTCTCAATCTGTAGCTGCTCAACTTTATTTCTTGTGCTATAACGATTGACACGAGCAATACCTGGATCGATGACATATTTAATGCCAGGCACTGTTAAAGAAGTTTCAGCTACATTGGTTGATAAGATGATGCGTCGCCCATTTGAACCTCGAAATATTTTTTGTTGTTCTTCATTTGACAGTCTTGAAAAAAGAGGAAGTAGTTCGTAATGGGGAGGCAATTTATTCCTTAGAAATTCCGCGATATCTCGAATTTCTCTCTCGCCTGGTAAAAAAATTAAAGTGTCGCCACCCACTTTTGCAAAATCTTTCACGACATCAAGAATCGCTTCCTCAATTTTTTCCTCTTGATCATCTTCATCTTTGACTTCTAAAGGTCGGTAACGAATCTCAACAGGATAAGTTCTCCCTGAGACTTCAATAATCGGTGCATGATTAAAATGTTTTGAAAAACTTTCAACATCAATGGTGGCACTGGTAATAATAATTTTTAAGTCAGGGCGTCTTAATGTGAGCTGCTTTAAGTAGCCTAAAAGAAAATCGATATTAAGACTTCGCTCATGCGCTTCATCAATAATAATGGTGTCGTATTGTTTAAGGTCTGGGTCTGTTTGAGTTTCAGCCAGAAGGACACCGTCGGTCATAACTTTAACAAGTGTCTGTTGAGATACTTTATCTGCGAATCGAATCTTAAAGCCCACTGCATCCCCTAAGGGTGATTTAAGTTCTGATGCAATACGAGATGACACGGATCTTGCTGCTAAGCGTCTAGATTGGGTATGGCCGATGAGGCCTTTAATGCCCCGACCTAAATTAAGGCATATCTTAGGGAGTTGTGTTGTTTTACCTGAGCCTGTTTCACCACACAAAATGACGACTTGGTGATTTTGAATCGCCTCTTTAATTTCTATAATTCTTTGCGATACAGGGAGCGATTCGGGAAACTCAATAGGCAATAAGCCTTCTAATCGAGCCTGTCTTAATGCTTCAATCGCTAAACTTTGATCTTTCTTTTTTAATGTTTCATTCACAATTTAAAAATTACTGCTTTACGCAATCTTCAAATCCTGAATTACCACCTTTGAACTGAGGTTCAAAATAAAACTTATGAAATTGCCATTGGCCTTTTGCATTTTTACTAAATTGTGAAATGCCTGTTCCAAAATCATGGGTTGATTGATCTTCTAATGCAAAATACATGGCGGCACTTAAACCATTTGCTGCCATATGACCTGGATATTTACCGAAACCAGGCACCTCAAGTAAAAAATCATAACTTGCATACTGCGCTTGGCTATGTTCTTTTTTTAATTTTAATGTCACTTTACCTTTATATTCACCTTCGTGAGCGTCAAGTCCTTTGCATGCATATACCCCTGAAAAATCAGGCCCTGTAAAAGAGGGTGTTTTATTTGCCGCAAAACTCGAAGAAATAGTGAATAAAAGAAACAAACTTAAAACACAGCGCATACAGCTCTCCTTTTTTAAATGATAGGTAAAAATCTAGACTTCAAAGAGTCCAGATGACATGTTTTTAAAATTTCTTCTAATCGATCTAAAGCAATTTTTTTAGGTTGATGGATATTTTCAGCCATGATGAGTTCATTTTTCATAGAATGCTCCCAACCCACTAACTCAGTGACAGTAACTTTGTAACCCATACCTTCTAATAATAGACATCTTAATACATTCGTGAGATGGCTTCCAAATTCTCTTGTATGAATGGGATGTCGCCATACTTCAGATAAGGTATTTTTTAATTGATCTGATTTTTCTGACCTTAATGTTTTGGCAACCTCTGCCTGACAGCAAGGGATGATTACTATATATTGCGCTTTCTTTTTTAAACCAAATAAAATAGCATCATCGGTTGCCGTATCGCATGCATGAAGTGCGGTCACGATATCAACCGTGTTTGGTATCAATGCATTTTCGAGTGCTTGTTTAATATCGGATGCAAAAAAATGCATACGATCAAACTTTAAAGTTTCAGCTAATTTTTTTGCCTTCTCAATAAGCTCTGGCCGGTGTTCAATAGCATAAAGGTCTCCGCCCTTGTCTTTTAAAAAAAGGTCGTACAAAATAAATCCTAAATAGGACTTTCCAGCGCCATGATCGACTAAAGTGAATTCAGGGTCTGTAGCTAACGCTTTTTCTAAATAAGGCTCGATCAATTGATAAAGATGATAAACCTGTTTTAATTTGCGTCTCGAATCCTGATTGATCTTTCCATCACGCGTTAAAATATGCAGTGACTTTAGTAATTCAATCGACTGATTGGGCTTAATATCTTTTAAATCTTCCATAACTTCATCAGTTTAACGTATGCGCGATCACTTATGACAGAGTAAAATGTTGATGAATTAACGAAAGTTTGATTATGAGTATTCAGTGGTTTCCAGGGCACATGGTCGCGGCACAAAAAAAAGCTGCCGAAACCATGGAATTTACCGATGTAGTCATCGAAGTCTTAGATGCAAGAATGCCTGGTGCATCCCAAAATCCTATGATTAAACAGCTTGGAGCTGCTCGTCAACGCGCTCATCTTAAAGTGCTTAACAAATCAGATTTGGCAGACCCCAAGATTACGGACCAATGGATTCAATTCTTTAACGCAATGCCCAAAACAAAAGCCATTGCCATATCATGCAAAAAATCTGGTGACTCGAAAAAAATCCTTACCGCATGTGAGTTATTAGCCCCTCACAGAAGTTCGCCACTCAAGCCTCTTCGGATGATGATTATGGGTGTGCCAAATGTCGGAAAGTCCACCATTATGAATGCCATATTAAATAAGCGCATTGCAAAAGTTGGAGATGAACCAGCGGTCACAAAACAACAACAAAGACATCAAATCAATGATCATATGATCCTTGTCGATACACCAGGGATGATGTGGCCTAAAATTCAATATTCATCGGATGGATATCTTCTGGCCATTAACCACGCCATAGGGAAAAACGCTTACGATGAAGAGGATATCGCGAAAGAGCTAGGCTCTATTCTCTTGAGGGCATATCCAGATTACCTAAAATCTAGATATGTGATTAACGAAGATGATGCAACACATGATTCGATCGACTTATTGGAAACAATAGCTAAGAAAAAAAAATTACCGCTCAATAAAGGTTTATTAGATACCAGAAAAGTAGCCACGATGCTTATCAATGACTACAGAAATAGCTTGCTTGGAAGAATTAGTCTAGAGTCACCAGAATCAAGAGACCTTATGATGAAAGAAGATAAATAAAATTGTTACACAATAAAAATAAATTAGATGTTGTAGTTATAGCAATCAAAAGGCCAGCAATATTGAGGCTATGCCTTGAAACATTCAAGAAAAATTTATTACAGCAATTTGATGTGCGAATTATTATTAATGTAGATCCTGTTGGTGAAGAAAATTATTCGCAAGAAGATATTGTCAATATTGCAAAAGAATATTTTCCAAATGTGGTTTCAAGAACGCCAAAAAAAGGAAATTTTTCTAAAGCGGTCTATTGGGGCTGGAGCCAAGTCAAAACAGATTTCTTTTTTCATCTAGAAGACGACTGGCTATTAAAAAGCTTTATTCCAGCCTATAGGCTGCAAAATAAGGTAAATATTAAAGATATTGTATCTATTACATTTAATATTTCATCTAATAAAAAATATCCAAAAAATTTTGAAACGTATCACCTAAAAACCTTTTCTCTTAGGCCTTGTATCTTCAGGTCTAAATATATTAAAGAAAAATTAGCAGGTTTTAG
>CAIRQE010000131.1 GCA_903880655.1 uncultured bacterium | reverse complement strand
TTTAAAAACTTTTTTATTATCTATAATAGCCGGCTTTAAGACTGATCCACTCGAAAGTGCTGCTGCTGTTTTTGAGGTTGATCGGACGTCTATTTGCTCTTGAAGTGTATTCCATGCGCCACATGCGCCGCATTTACCAGCCCAGCTACTGAATTGAGCTGCGCAAGTACTACAAACATATGCAACTTTTGTCTTCGCCATATAGATAAGTGTAACAGATTAATTAGCGGTGGCGGTAGGTGCGTTCGAATTAAGACTGTTTGCTAGCCCCTGTTGTTGAACAGCAAGTGCATTACGTTGCACAACCAATGCGTTGTATGTTGCGATATATGCTTGGAGTACAGCAACTTGGGCGTTATATTGATCAACTTGATTATTATAGTTCTCCACTTCAGCGTTATATAGTGCTGCCGGCAGCGTCTTCATTAAACCCTGAAGTTTATTTTTTTGTGCTTGAAGATCAGAGAAATCAACACTCAGCGAAGCTTCAAGGGCTGTAATACGTATCTTTTGTTCTGCGAGTTGCGCATCATCTTGAGCTACTTGATTCTTGATATCCTGAAACACTTGTTTATATTGATTCGAATAAGATACTACCACGGCGCGATTATTGAAATATTGCTTGTAATAAGTCTCAAGATTAGTGCCGATATTTGCATACTCGGTGGCTAAAATTGAATGCAATTCGTTATCCTGCTGTCCTGGCTCATTTTTTCTGTAGCTCGCAATTGTTTGTATTAAAGCTGGGTCATTGATGTTTTTATAAGCATCTTCGAGCATCGCATCAACATGTTTTTTTTCAGAAGGAGATAGTCTTGCATATACTGCATGAAGCATTTCATGTGCAGCAGTTACTTGTTGCACTCCGTGAAGCTCTACGTTCTTAACATCAAATATAAAGATACTTCCTGCCGTATAACAACCGAGCACAATCGTCTGTTCGGTTACTTTACAATTAGTATTGAATGTCGTTTTATCATTAATCTGAGGGTACGTTGTATAGAAAATGTTCCTCGCCTTTGATGTCATCGAGGTCTGATCAGCGAGCGAGGCAATACTCTGTGGTGCACGATAATTATGTAAACGCTCCCAATCATATATTGAATATCGATTGAAATAAACGATTGCAAGCCCACCGAATAAAACAACAAAACTTATTACTATTTTTACAGCGCGTTTAGCCATTAGTATTAACTATACGCGTTTCACTATTCTTTGACGATTGAAAAATGAAGTTCCTTCTTGAGTAGACTAACTTTAATAACCTGTCCTTCATCATACTCGCCAGATAAAATACCCTCGGCAATTTGGTCTTCAAGAGTATCCTGTATAAGCCGACGCATTGGACGAACCCCATTCTTAGGGTCATACCCTTTCTCGAGTAGCCAATCCTTAGCATTATTTGCAACACTCAGCCCAAGGCGTTTTCGTTGCATTCTTGTTTGCAACTCATCAAGCTGGACATCAATTATCTTTTTAACATTCTCTTTAGTGAGGGCTCTAAAGACAATTATTTTATCGATTCGATTAATAAGTTCAGGTCGCATATGTTTTTTTAATTCATCAAGTACTTGGTATTTATTTTGATCATGCAATTGATCTAAGTTCTTTTCTGCATTTGGGTTTGCCCTAAATCCCAAGTTAGCTTCTTTCTGCAAAAGATGGGCTCCAATATTACTCGTCATTATTATGATTGTATTTCTGAAATCAACTTTTCTGCCCTTTGCGTCAGTAAGTTCGCCATCTTCAAATATTTGTAGAAGCATATTAAAGACTTCTGGATGAGCTTTTTCTATCTCATCAAAAAGTACTAAACTATAGGGCTGACGGCGGATTTTATCTGTAAGTTGCCCCCCCTCTTCGTAGCCTATATAACCTGCTGGTGCACCGACAAGCCGAGCAACCGTATGTTTTTCGCTGAATTCACTCATATCAATCTTAATAAGCGCCCCCTCGCGGCCATAAAATTCTTTAGCGAGAACACGAGCCAATTCAGTTTTACCTACTCCAGTTGGGCCCATAAATATGAACGAACCAATTGGTCTTTTGTCACTGCCTATTCCAGAACGATTTCTCCGTATTGCTTTGGAAATTGCCTCTACTGCTTCACTTTGCCCAATGACATGTTTTGTAAGTTGTTTTTCCAACTTTAATAAATTCTTAGCTTCTTGTCGTACTAATTTCTTTACCGGAACTCCCGTGGCCTGACTAACAACCGAAGCGATATCATCACTGCTGAGGGTCAGCCGCTTATCGTGGGATGTTTTTTCCTTTAATGTATCGAGCCTTTGCTGGGCAGCACTAATCTTTTGTTTGAAGCGAGCTGCTCGTTCATAATCCTCTTGTTCAACTGCATCATCACGTCGTGATGATAATAGTTTTATTTCTTTTAGGAGATTTCGATATTCGGTAGGTGTCTTTCCTTTGTCTACCCTAAGCAGCGCCGCAGCTTCATCGAGCAAGTCAATTGCTTTGTCTGGCATGAAACGATCCTGTATATATCTATCAGCAAAATAGACTGCATCCTCAAGAACTTCTTCACTAATAAGGACACCGTGAAATTGCTCATAATGTGGCTTTAAGCCTTTGAGTATTGCGAGTGTTTCGGTAGTACTTGTTTCGGGAACAATAACTGGTTGGAATCGTCGTTCTAGCGCTGCATCTTTTTCGATATGCTTGTGATATTCACTTGTTGTAGTTGCGCCGATAACCTGAATTATTCCTCGTGCAAGTGCTGGCTTTAAAATATTACCCGCATCAATCGCCCCCTCAGCTGCACCTGCGCCCACAAGGAGATGCATTTCATCAATAAAGACTATCGTTTTTGTGTCATTAATCAGCTCTTCCATAACTTTTTTGAGTCGTTCTTCGAATTCACCTCTATATTTAGTGCCAGCAATCATTCCAGCAAGATCAAGCATTACAATTCTTTTATCAAGTAAACTATCGGGAACATCTTCAGCAACAATACGTTGAGCAAGCCCTTCTACTACAGCGGTTTTACCAACACCTGGTTCGCCAATTAGTACTGGGTTATTCTTATTTCGTCGATTTAGTATAGTTATCATTCGACGTATGACCGCTTCTCTTCCTACAACCGGGTCGAGTTTACCGCTTGAAGCAAGAGCAGTTAAATCAGTTCCGAAGTAATCAAGCGCACTCCGGGGGCTTTTCTTCTTTGTTCGTGTTGCAGTTTGTGGCTTTGTATCATTATCTCCATCATATTGCTGCCTTGAAAGAAATTGCTCGACTTCTTCAAGCAATCGGTCAACGTCAATATTCATATCGCGAAGAAGGACAGTGGCTCGCGCATTTTTTTGCATAACCATGCTATAGACGACATGTTCAGTGCCACACATATCTTGATTGAAATCTTGCGCGTAGTCCCAACTGAGCTTAAGCGCTAGTTTAGCTGTTTCGCTTAGCCCCTTAGCTCCAAGACTAATAGCAAGATTTTTAGGAGTTAGATTAAGCGCCAGTTGTGCATTTTGAAAATTAACGCCAGCTCCACTAAGAAGGCGGGCTCCCATAGAAGTTTTCTGGCTCAAAATGCCAAGTAGAAGATGCTCAGTGCCAACATAGGCGCTGCCCTGGGCGTGTGCGAATAATTCAGCCTGCTTAATGCTCATGAGAGCATTCTCAGTCAAATGATTTAAAAACTCTTGGAAATCTGCTGAATCAGGCATTAATTTAAACCCTTTCTTTTCTTAGCTTCGTGCATATTCCTAGTATATAAAATTGGCACTCTCTATGCAAGAGTGCCAATATATCTTACCGCAGCGTCTATTTATCTTCGCCGTGTTCTTCTACAGCTTCAAGTAAGCTACTTTCTAAATCTGACTTTTTCTTCAATTTTGGTGCTTCTGACATAGGTACAACCTTTGCTTTCTCTTTTTTAATTACAACTTCTTTTTCTATAACTTCTTTAACTTCAGGCTTTTGCTCTGCGCTTTCAATATCTAGTTCGTAACCGGTAAGCTTGCTCGCAAGCCGAACATTTTGTCCGCTCTTACCAATTGCTACAGACAGCTGGTTTTCAGGAACAATGACTCGAGCTTTTTTATGAGCTTCATCAATGATTACCTTAGTAACTTCAGTAGGGCTGAGTGCGTTAGTAATATACTGTTTACTCTCATCTGCCCAGACAACGATATCTATCTTCTCCTGCTCACCGATTTCGCTCATGACAGCCTGTACACGTGTACCGTGACCGCCAACAAAGGTACCGACAGGATCAACTCCTTGTACGTTACTAGCTACAGCAATCTTACTTCGGACACCAGCTTCACGTGCTATCCCTTTAATTGCAACGGCGCCATTTTCCATTTCGGGTACTTCAGCTCCAAAAAGACTTACAACAAATTCTGGACATCCTCGGCTTACTACTAGTTGAGCGCCTCGATAGCCCCTTTCAACGTCCTTAAGATACACCTTGAGTCGTTGACCTGGGTAGTAGCGTTCGTTTTGAATTTGTTCACTGGCTGGCATAATTCCTTGTGCTTTATTAAGCTCAAGACGAATAAGGCGACCTTCGACTCTGGTTACGGTGCCATTGATGACAGTATTAATCTTGTCTTCAAATTCTGCCATAACGATCTCTCGTTCTGCTTCTCGTAATCTTTGTAAAATAACTTGCTTTGCCGTTTGGGCTGCAACACGGCCAAAAGACTCTACTTTTTCTTTCTTTTCAACCGTTCCGCCAATAACAACATCTTTGTCTATTTTTTTTGCGTCAGCAAGATTCATCTCAAAATCTTCATCTTCAACTGTTTCGACAACTTCTTTTGTAACAAAAACGACTACTTCGACAGTATTTACATTAATTTGTGATCTTACTTCTTGATCGCGATCACCAAAATCTCTTCGCCAAGCTGCAGCTAATGCTTGCTCAACTGCTTCTTGCACAACAGCTTCTGGAAGATTTTTTTCTTCTGCGATTGCCTTTACGGCCATAACTAATTGTTTTGTTTCTAATTCCACGTGGGCTCCTTTATGAAAAAACCGACCTTTTGGTCGGATTCAGTAACATTTAAATGATATCATATGGTATAACTATTTTCAATATCCTAATCATGAAAGCGGAGCAATAATGGTAAAAGTAGACAGATTATACGACACGTTTCAGCCTTCTAGATATGAACTAACTCTTGACCCAAACAAAAACACGATGCGTTTTAAAGGAAATGTTATCATCCACGGCAAGCTAAAAACTACCGCTAATAGCATACGACTACACGCCAAGAAACTCGATATATCTCGAGTAACAGTGAACGATATTCCTCAGAATTTTAAAATTATCCAGGAAAAAGATGAGGTTAAGATAGACCTTAAGAACATTTCTAAAAATCAGCTGACCGTTATTCTTCATTTCAAGGGTTCAATAACTAAACCTATGCACGGGCTCTACCCATGTTTCGCGCAAGATGGTTCAATCATTTTAGCTACACAATTTGAGAGCCATCACGCTCGTGAGGTTTTTCCCTGTGTTGATGAACCTGAGGCGAAAGCAATTTTTTCACTATCTATTAGCTCACCCAAGAATGAAGTAGTCCTAAGTAACACGGAACCATCTTCTGCTATACATGAAGGTGAATTAACTCATACAACCTTTCACGACAC
>CAIRQE010000130.1 GCA_903880655.1 uncultured bacterium | reverse complement strand
GGCCCCTAAATATAAGTTTCGAAACTGCTGTATCAACTGCGCTACTGGCATAGATGGGATTTACGTTACTGAGCGTCCCAACCCTTCCTTCGCTGTAGAGCCCGCCCGAAACCGGCGTTGGCTGTAGATAATAACTTCCTAGAGACCGTATCTGAACACCAAGTATCACAATAAGTAAGGCAAGTAGGCTAATCCAGCCGGTAGCAAATCTTTGAGATGACTTTACGTTTTGCCAACGCCTAAAAACATGTCTATCTAGTTGTTTATTTGCAGAAAAGCTAAAGCTTGCGAATTGTCTTCGCTGGTTACGTATCTTCTTTTTTAGAATCAACCGCTTAGAACGTTTTGACATATTTTATTATTTCGAAATAATTCCGAGAACTATTGAAAGGACAAAAACAACTCCCACAATAATCGTCAGTTGAAAAATGGTTTTATCAGATCCTCTACGGACAGTATTAACTTCAGCTGATCCTCCGAACCCTGCCCCAAGTGAGGCTCCTCTTGTTTGTAGAAGGATTAAGATTGCCATTAACACTGATGAACCAATAGTTATGTAGTTGAATAAATTATGCATTGTCTTTTCCTATTAAATCTGTAGCTACTGTTACTATATAGTTTAACAGGCTTATCACTATACCGACAAGAACTGCAATCCAAAATGAGTCAATCTTTAGTGGTTTGTACAGCAGGCTGGTTAGGTAAACGACAAAACCATTGATAACGATTAAGAAAAATCCAAGAGAAAGCGCAATTGCTGGTAGTGTGAAAATAATAAGAATTGGTTTCACGATAGCATTTAGGATTGATACTACTAAGGCTGCAATAATTATCCTGTAGACTCCGCCGATGGAAGTAATGAAATGAAGTACAGAGGCACAGGCCCAGAGTGCTCCTATGTTAATGACCCATCGTAATATAAATGTATAGAATTGCTTTTTCATAATGCGCAAAAACCATTATAACAGCGAAATGGAATTATCGCCGATTATTTGAGCTCCATTTTTCGTAATGACGATGTCATCTTCTATACGTACGCCAACACCCTTTTCTTTCCAATAAATACCTGGCTCGATAGTTATTGTCATGTTCTCCTCAAGCGGTAACTCATAATCACCAACATCGTGAACATCAAGTCCTATAAAATGTGAAACTCCGTGAGGAAAGAAATCTGATACATCTTCTTTGGAATATTTTTTATCTATCGCCCCGAGTCTCACTAATTGAGTTGCAATCTTATGATGTGCGGATTGGGCCAATTCCCTAAAGGTCATGCCAGGCATAATCTCTTTTATGATTTCGCGCTGAACGTCCTTTACATAATTAATTACGTCCAGTTCGAGAGAAGATAGATTTCCCATGGTAAAAGTTCGAGAAATATCGGCTGCATAATTAGATACTTCAGCTCCTACATCAAGCAGAATTACGGAATCATTTTTTATTCGTTGATTATTATTTATGTAATGGAGTGTGCAGCTGTTTTGCCCACTAGCTATGATTGGCTGGTACGCATGGCCTGCCGCCCCCTTCAAACTGAATTGTTTGGTGATTTCAGCCTCAAGAGCTTTTTCGGATTCAAATAAGCCAAGTTTATTCTCTATTTCGTTAAGCGTAGTGTAGGTTATTGCCGCTGCCTGCGACATCACATCGAGCTCATCAGCTGTTTTGATCATTCGCATTGAAGCTAAGGTCTTAGCGATATCCTCGCATCTCACATTATCTCTTTCTAAGGTTTTAAGACATATCTGAGGAAATGGGTTTGCTAAAATATTTTCATCTTCTAGCGTTACTATTGAAAATACTTTTTCTAAGTTAAGTTTGCGGAGTCGTTTCCAGCCATCTGCGCTGTCTAGGATTTCATCAATGCCACTTTGGTTCTTTATATCCTGCAAGTTCTGAGTTCCATCAAAAATAGCATGGATACCTTGTCTTATGGGTAAGCTAATAAAAGTGGCTTTTGCAGCTAAGTCCATCACTAGAAATGCTGATGGCTCATTAACCCCTGTTAAATAGTAGAAATTACTTTCCTGACGAAACGGAAAATTGGTATCACCTGAACGCTGAAGGAGTGCGTTCCCAGCGATAAATACTATTCCTTTATCACCAAGCTTCGCAGATAATTTACGCCTATTTTTTATAAAAAATTCACTATTCAGTTTTTTCATTTTTTATCCCTTTAAATATGACATTAATTTATGGGCTTTTTTCTTACCTAGAATTTCTGCAACTTCAGTTTCTGCTGCAACCTTCAAACCGTTGACTGATCCAAAATGAGTCAAAAGTTTTCGCTTCGTCACTGGACCAATTCCAGGAATGTCATCAAGCATACTAGCTGTTTGTCGACCCGTTTTTAAAACACTGTGGTAACTTACGGCAAAACGATGAGATTCGTCTCTGATGCGTTGTAATAATTTCACAATATTCGCATTATTGGGTATATCCAGACGGACGAAATCGTTTGACTCATCAGTTCTAAAACCTCTCAACTCCAACAGTTTTTTATCATTTATCGTAACAAAGCTTTTTTCTTTGTGAACAACAATTTCTTCATATTTCTTAGCTAATCCTATCATGGGTACCTTTAATCCGAGCTGATCCCGCGCTGCTATTGCTGCGCCAAGCTGACCCTTGCCCCCGTCTATAAGCATGATTGATGGCAAGCCCCAGGAAGATACATTTTTTTCGCTCAATCTTCTTAGAATAACTTCATTCATATGAGCAAAGTCGTCATTCCCCGGAATACGCATTTTGAATTTTCGATAGTTACGTTTGTCTGAAACTCCGTTCACGAACACCACCATACTTGCGACAGTGTCAGTTCCCGACATATGACTAATGTCAAAACCTTCTATTCTTCTTGGGGCACTCGTAAGCTTAAATAAATCCATCATATCCGCGAGGGCATGATCCTTTGATAAATCTAATGCTTCTTTATCTCCAAACAAAACCTGCGCCCTTAATGAGCGAAGGGCTAGTAATTTATTTCTAAGATTAGCTGCCTGCTCAAATGAATGAGCTTTGGATGCCCTTTGCATCTCTTTTTCAAGCTCACCGATAACTTTATTCTGGGATCCCTTGATATATGCAACTAGACGTTTTAAATTTTTTAGATACAGTGATCGATCATAGTCATCAGTTTCAGGGCCAGGACAAAGCCCTATGTGGTAATCAAGACATGCTCTGCTAGGAAGTGTGGTATGAGTTGAATAGGGAAAAGCTTTCCTAAGATAGCGTAAAGCTTTCCTTACAGGGCCTGATTGCAGAAAGGGGCCGTAATAATCTGCTCCATCATCGTAA
Organism: uncultured bacterium; assembly: GCA_903880655.1. Lineage (GTDB taxonomy): Bacteria > Patescibacteriota > Saccharimonadia > Saccharimonadales > CAIOMD01 > CAIOMD01. Next base: position 4,684 of record CAIRQE010000130.1, on the reverse strand, counting down.
GGTCGTCTCGTCACACTAACCAACGGCGCCCTTTCTTTAAATGAAATTCGTATATAACAACTAGATTTATCATCCCGAAGCAAAATATTATAACGAGGCATATACCTGCGTACCATTTCAGCTTCTAAAAATAGGGCGTCTACTTCGCTATCAACCTCAATCCAATCAACATCATCAATTTCACTTACCAATAAATCGGTTTTCGTATCCCTGAATCTACTTTCTTGAAAATATTGGCGAACCCTATTTCGTAGCACCGCAGCCTTACCGACATAGATTATCTGCCCCTCAGCATTTTTATGAAAATAAACTCCCGGTGTTTTTGGAAGAGTAGCTAATTTTTCTTTTAGCTTAGGGTTCATAGCAAACCTTAAGCTGCTACCAAAGCACTATTTTTTTCTGCACAAATTTTAGAACATGTATCGATGGCTTGGTGACATGCCTCACACATCAAAACAAGATTATTACACGGTTTATATGCACAATTTTCAAAGTTACTCGTCTTACCCCTACATCTAATACAAATGCCAATTTTTTTAGCTTTTTCACTAAACTCAAGATTCATACGATCATCAAAGACGTAAAGTGATCCTTCCCAGAACCCCTGATCTGCATACGCTTCACCGTATTTAACTATTCCACCATCAAGCTGGTAAACGTCTTTGAAGCCTCGTTTTTTCATTAGAGAACTTAGGATTTCACAGCGAATTCCGCCAGTACAATAAGTTACCACTGCTTTATTCTTGATGGCATCGAATTTATCGCTATCTAGTTCTTTAATAAAATCTTTCGTGGTTCGAGTATCGGGAACTACCGCATCTTTAAATTTGCCTATTTGCGCCTCATAAGCATTACGGCCATCAAAGAAAACAACATCATCTCCCTTGTCTTCTATGAGCTTATGAAGTTCTTCAGGCTTCAGATGCTTACCCGTGCCGATAACCCCTTTTTGATCAACCTTAACCTCATCAGGAACACCAAATGAGACAAGCTCGGGTCTTACCTTAACCTGCAATTTAGGAAAGCTATCGCGTGCACCATCAGACCATTTAAATTCCGTACCCTTGAAGCCAGGAAACTGCTTCGTTTCTTTAATATATTTTTTAAGATCTTCGATTTCTCCGCCAACCGTACCGTTAATCCCGTGCTTTGAAATGAGAATACGCCCTTTTAATTTAAGGCTTTCGCATAATGTTTTTTGCCACAGCTTCAACATGTCCGGATCTTTAATCGGAGTAAATTTATAATATAGCAGTATCTTTTCCATTGACTCTATTATATCAGGGGTAGCCTTAGTATAGAATGGCCAAATTAAGAATGCCTTTATGCTATAATCAAGAAATTGTGAATAAGAAAAAAAACTTACTAATTATTGGATTGATTGTTCTTTTTTTACTTGCTGGTGCAGCATACGGCTCCAAACATATAGAAGCTAGCAAAATTATTGAAACTGGTGGCGCTATAGCGTTATTTGCTATCCTCTTTTCTGAAACAGGACTACTTGTAGGCTTCTTCTTGCCTGGCGATACATTAATATTTGCAGCAGGCTTTTTTGCATCACAGGGAAAAATAAGCATTACAGCAGCACTTCTTGCAATGTACGCAGGATCAGTACTTGGAAATATGCTTGGTTATGAAATAGGTAGAAGGGGGCTTCATAAATTATTTGTAAAAAAAGATTCTTTCTTTTTCAAAAAAGAATACCTTGAGGAAGCTGGAGCTTTTTACGATAAAAATGGCGGGAAGACGATACTATTAGCCCGTTTCATCCCAATCATCAGAACTTTTGCACCACTTGTAGCAGGCATTGCTGAAATGAATTATAAGAAGTTTTTTTTCTATAATTTATTCAGTGGCCTACTCTGGGTTGGAGGCGTAACAACAATAGGTTGGTGGGCCGGTAAAGTTTTTGGTAAATTCTTTAATATAGATAAGTATCTTTTTCCTGCAATAATTCTTGCAACACTTGCCACGTTTGCTTCCAGTGCCTGGCATCTTAGAAAAAGTAAAAAGCAAAAAGAAACTAAATAGTTTTCTTTAAAAAATGTCCCGTGTAAGATGCGGCAACCTTACTGACTTGTTCAGGGGTACCTTCTGCAATAACATACCCACCTGCATCACCGCCCTCTGGGCCCATGTCAATGATATGATCAGCTGATTTAATAACATCTAGGTTATGTTCAATAACTACCATTGAATTACCGGCATCAACAAGCGCATGAAGCACGTCTAAAAGCTTAGCCACATCAGCAACATGTAATCCCGTCGTAGGCTCATCTAAAATATATAGCGTCTTTCCTGTTGGCCGGCGAGATAATTCTGTTGCTAGCTTTATTCTTTGCGCTTCACCGCCACTCAGAGTGGTGGCAGACTGCCCTAGAGTAATATATCCTAAACCTACGTCTACTAATGTTTGAAGTTTGCGATTAATTGAAGGGATATTCTCAAAAAATTCCAGCGCCTGTTCGCAGGTCATGGCAAGAACATCACTAATTGTTTTACCTTTATAGTGTATTTCGAGTGCCTCACGATTGTATCGCTTTCCATGACACTCTTCGCAGGGGACGTAAACGTCGGGCAAAAAGTGCATCTCAATCTTAATAATTCCATCACCTGAACAATTCTCACATCTTCCCCCGCGAACATTGAAGCTAAATCTACCAGGGCCATAGCCTCTTAGTTTCGCTTCGGGCATCGCTGCAAATAGCTCTCTAATTGGGGTGAATAAACCAGTGTAGGTTGCGGGGTTACTTCGCGGTGTTCTTCCGATTGGAGACTGATCGATAATAATTGCCTTATCTAGATTTTCTATACCCTGAATCTCGTCATGGCGTCCGGACACCGTATTAGCTCTATGCAATCGAGCAGACAATTCTTTGGCTAGAATATCATTAATAAGACTCGATTTACCCGAACCGCTTACGCCGCTCACTACCACAAATTGACCAAGAGGAATCGATACTTCAACATTTTTTAAATTATTTTCACTCGCACCAATAATAACGATCTCTTTACCATTGCCTTTTCGGCGCTTTTTTGGAGTTTCAATTTTCTTAGTACCCTTAAGATATTGCCCAGTTATGCTTTCAGGATGCTCTTCTACTTCTTTTGGTGTTCCATGCGCTACTATTTGGCCTCCGTGAATACCCGCTCCCGGACCAATATCTACTAAGTAATCTGCAGTACGGATCGTGTCTTCGTCATGCTCAACAACAATTACACTATTTCCTAAGTCTCGTAGTCTTTTAAGCGTTTTTATTAATCGCTCATTATCTCGTTGATGAAGACCAATGGATGGTTCGTCAAGAACATATAGCACTCCCGTAAGCCCTGAGCCAATTTGCGTCGCAAGCCTAATACGTTGTGCTTCACCGCCGCTGAGAGTAACTGCACTTCGTCCTAAGCTTAAATAATTAAGACCAACGTCTTGAAGGAAAATAAGTCGAGCATCAATCTCTTTTAAGATCTGATGGGAAATTTTTGTTTCAACATCATTAAGTTTTAAGCCTTTGAAAAAAGTTACTGCATCGTCAATCGATAAATCACAAATATCTATAATTGAAAAATTACCTACCGTCACGGCAAGAACTTCTGGCTTAAGACGCTTGCCACTGCATGCATGACACGGTCTTTCTTGCATGAATTTTTCTATATCTTTTCTTACGAATTCACTATCAGTTTCTTTGTGGCGTCGCTCAAGATTTGGGATTACTCCTTCAAAAGTTGTATCGACTGACCGTCCACCACCAAGTGGAACTTTATAAATTTGCTTGCCGGTTCCATAGAGAACTTTTTCCATTTGTTCCTTAGAAAGTTCTCCCGTTGGAACATGGGTACTAAAGCCGTTTGCTTCAGCCATCACTTCAACTTTTTTTAGATACCAGCCATCAATGCGAATTCTGTTCCAGGGACGTACTGCGCCCTCTGCGATAGTGAGTCTGCCGTTTGGAATAACCATTTCAGGATCAACTTCAAGCCGATTACCAAGACCCGTACAGATACTACATGCACCATGAGGAGAGTTAAAACTAAACGTTCGGGGTTCAAGCTCCGGTATCAATATATCGGGATGATCTATGCACGCGTAATTAAGGGAATATAGGTTCTCTTCATTAGTATCGGCATTTATTATTAGAAGTCTGCCTTCTGCTATATCGAGAGCCTGCTCGATTGATTGACTTAACCTAGATGCACCATCAGCGTTTACTACCATTCGGTCAACAACAAGTTCTATGCTATGTTTTTTTGCCTTATCAAGCTCAGGAAATTCATCGAGAGAATAGACTACCCCATCTACTCGAACGCGCGCAAATCCAGCTCTTTGGAATTGCTCCGGAATGTGCTCAAAAGCACCCTTCTTATCTACGATAATGGGAGCAAGTACTGAGATCCTACTATCTTTATTATCTCTAGAAACATGATCAACGATAACTGTCGGTGTTTGTCGAAAAACAGACTTTCCACAGGTAGGGCAATGTGGAATTCCGATGCGCGCAAATAATAATCTTAAATAATCATAAATTTCTGTGACAGTTGCAACGGTTGAGCGAGGATTACGGCTTGTAGACTTTTGGTCAATAGATATGGCAGGACTTAGTCCATCTATTTGATCAACATCAGGTTTTTCCATTAAACCCAAGAATTGTCGCGCATAGCTACTAAGACTTTCGACATATCTTCGCTG
>CAIRQE010000129.1 GCA_903880655.1 uncultured bacterium | reverse complement strand
TGCCTTTCTGCCATTCAGTTTCAATCTCTTCGCAAATCTACTTTCAAGGTTAACTTTTCTTAATGAAGCGGGGCCTTCCCCAATGGAAAGAATATTACCAGGATTTCAAAAGCAAGCCAGAGGATTAGCTGCATCAAAAGGAGCTTCATCCGGAACACGTGAGGGTAGGTTGGCAATGTTAAACATCTTATATGATCTCGATATTATTGATGATGCTGTTATTAAGCAATTTAAAAATGACCCGTCTGTAAGTAGAATGGTCGATTATTTCGAGGCAAATGGTATTGCTAAAAAGATTAAGTCACATAAAGAAGAAATTCAAAAGTATATTAAAGATCAGCTTGAAAATAAGGTTAGTTTTACAACTGGTAACAGAACTGATACTGCACAGCAACGTTATGAGCTTAATAAGCTTAACGTTGAGCTTAAGGCGGCTAAAAAGGTTGCTAGAATTGAGCGTAAAAAAGAATCTGCATCAGCTTTAAATGTAATGAGTCAGGTAGTTGATACTTATGATGATTTAGTTGGGTCAATTCAACATTCGTATAGTTCAGATTATATGATTGAGCTTGTTGCTAGTAAGGATTGCGATCTTAATGATATTGATCGTATTATTACTTACATTAAACGCTTTGTTAAGGAATCTGATATTGAGGTTGATGGTAGAAGTATTGATGGTATTTTTGATAAAGAATCTAAGCTTGCTAAGCTTGTAGAAAGACTTGAAGTTGAGAAATGGGTGTTAAGGGAAAACGGATTTGTATAAATCGTTCAAAGCAGAAAAATCTTGATTCGGTAACAATAACCTTTTAAACAATGATACATGTGGAATACTATGATGTTGTCAAAAACTGGCGCAAAATAAAGCCCCATCTGACCAATGAGCGGCTTAACAAAGTGCTGGTGCGAGATTTTAACAAGCTCACTATGGGTTGTTGGAATGAGAGGTTTAAAGCAGGAATGTTCCCTTCTGACTTTGAATCCTGCGATTGGCAATTACGCCGTAAAGGTAGACCGCCCGCCTATTGGAATTATGTGAAACACGGCGCTTGCCATTGGCTTGTGAACTTTAATTACATACTCGCAACGTTAGTCGAACCAAAAATGGACTGGCGAATATTAACAAGCATGGAACACTCAACGGTCTGGAATCAAGATGAAATTCTATTTGACATGAACTCTCTTGCCCTACGTTTCAACCCATTAATTTGTTTCCAGAAAGCTAATGAGGAAATGCTTAATCGCGGTAAGCTATTGAGCGTTGGTTACTCCGATAATAAGTTCCCAAATGAAAGTAATGAAGGTATAAAATCATAACCTATGAAAAGAAAACTGCGCTATGCAATTTACTGTCGGGTTTCTATGGAAGATAAACAGACCAATGAGAACCAGCGCCCGCCGCTCATAAAATATGCCAAACAGAACAAGTGGGACTACAAGGTTTTTCAGGAAACCGAATCTTCCAGAAAAATCCGACCAGTAAAGGAGGAACTGCTGAAAAAATTGTGGGCGAGGGAGTTTGATGGGCTTTTGATATACAAACTTGACCGATGGGCGCGGACTGTAAAAGAACACGTTCTCGAAATACAGGAGCTTGTTGAATCAGGGATACACTTTGTATCACTTAAAGATAACGTTGACCTTACTACTTCCAGTGGTAAGCTACAATTTCACATACTGGGCGCGTTTTCTGAGTTTGAACGAGAACAAATACGGGAACGAACCCTTGACGGTTTGGAGAGAGCTAAGCGGCAAGGCAAGTCTTTGGGCAGACCAACAGGCTCAGAGGATTCAAAGCCGAGAAAAACAGAGGGCTATTTTAAGCGCGAAGCAAATAAGCGACAGAAAGTTCGGCGGGTGAAATAACAGTACAGTAGACGAGTTGCACGGGTGAGACTCTCCTCCGATTCATATCAATATAATCAGTATATTAATAAGGTCAATCACCGCCTACTTCCAGCGACCAAAAAAACGGACGTTTATTTGGTCTGGTGCTTTCAATATATAAAAGTGCTTCCTAATCTCAGGGGCAGTAGCAAGTAATAATAACCTTTCCAAAATTTTTCCAATTTCTCATAATCTCCTTAGATTGCGCCTGAACTTAATGTTCAAAAGATTTAGGCGTTAGACCTTTCTTGCAGAGAAAAGTGGAAAATTTCAATGCAGTCAAGAAAGCTACAAACGCTCACGCTTGGGCGTGGGCGGTAGCATTTGACTGCGGGTATTCCACTACCTCTCTACGGATGTTTACCAAACCCACGCCTCTCTTTTATCCTCTGCTATTGGGTTTGGAAGCGGAACAAAAACCAAATCCATGAACAAATTATTATTAACCCTGTTGCTTGCATTATCTCTGTGCCTTCAATCTTTCTCCCAATGCGCTTCACAAACCATTCTTCCAGATTCTGCATTTGCTGGCAAAACGTTATTGACAAGCGGCAGTTGTTCTACCTATCATCTTAATAAGCCACTGGTTACTGGCGTGGGATATACTTTTCATGTCGTACTGAATGGTTATGCAGGAGGTAGCTGTGGTTCAAATCCGCCAAGTGCCAGTGTTGTTTGTCAGGTTTATTTGGGATATGATTCCTGTGATATGACAGGGCAATTACTTACAATAACTAATGGCGGATTCCCGTTTCCAGATACTCTAAATCGCTATAACCTTTCAGTTCATCCGAGTCAATCGTTCACCTATATATCCGTTGTTTATTCATTTAATGCTGGTCAGGGCTGGGTCGGATGTCCCAGTGCCTTGATTGTTGATTCCTTCAAATTAATATCATCAGCAGAACCATTAGCCGTTAGTGTTCAGCTAAACAATAATAGCTGCGCAGTAGATTCAAATGGCAAGGCAACGGCTCATGCAACTGGTTATCCGCCGTTTACTTATCACTGGAACAACGGGCAAACTGATAGCGTTCTGATACACGCTCCCGTTGGAACATACCAAGTTACGGTTAGAGATTCAACTGGTTGTTTAGTTAACGATACCATCGCCATCGGCACTCAGACTCCTCCTTCCGCAACAATAAGCCTCTTACCAAATGACACGCTTAAAACATCCCTTTCATCGTCCTATCAGTGGTATTTAAACGGGTCAGCGATAACTGGTGCAACAAGTCAGTATTATGTCGCCCAACAAAACGGAAACTATGACGTTGTTATCATTGATTCCACTGGTTGCACCTCCAGTGCTTCTTCGCCAATTTACATAGGTAACCTCACAGGCATTGATGAAATTAATGGCACTGGCGTAAGACTGTATCCTAATCCCGCAACAAATTCTGTAACCATATTCTCCGATAATTCATCCACGATTTTAAAGCTATGCGATTTAACGGGCAGGGAGCTTATTTCAAAAGAGATAAGCGGGAAGATGAATAATTTTGACATAAGTCTGTTCGCCAATGGTGTTTATATCATAAAGATTCTTCAAGGAGAAAAGCAATTCTGTCAAAAACTGATTATCAATAAATAACAATATTAATCACCCCAAAACAAACTCTATGAACAAAGTTATCACATTATTTATTTTCAGCCTGTTAGTCATCGGCAATAGCTCTTTTCAAACACAAACAGATAAGTCGTTAGCCCGTGCATCAAAAATTAATGGCAAGTTGGTTTTCTATCATAATGAACCAGTATCGAATTACGAGACCGCGTTTACCTATAAGGACGTAATACCTAATTATAATTGTATGACGATTGAAAAAGTTATGGATGCAAGCATCAGGAACGCAAATCAGGAGTCTGGGCAACAGAATCGCCTTTATGATGCAATAATCATAGGGACAGCCGATAGAGAATTGGCTATTACTTTTACTGATAAATCAAAAGACAACTCTATTGCGAGAGCTAAAAAAGTGGATGGCAAATATATTTTTCTTGGTTGCGAGCCGTTAACGGATTATACAATTGTGAAGAAAGTTGATGTGTCGGGAGAGGTAAAACAAATGATGCTCGGCGGCAACTGTCCGACTCAAGCAGAAAAGATAGATAAGCTGATTAAAATGGGAGATAAGAAGAAGATGA
>CAIRQE010000128.1 GCA_903880655.1 uncultured bacterium | reverse complement strand
CTTTATATGTTGGTCTCTCGACTGAACAGGAAGTGAAGATATTCGCCGACATTAATGGTGAGCACAAGGGTATGGATGTAACTCACTTGACGAACATTGAGTACAGGCTGGGTGGCGAAGAACTGAAATTTGATGAAAAGAAGCGACAGACTTGGTTCGCTTCAAAGCTCTCTGAATCCGGAATGGCGTTTGAGGGAATGATTTTTTCTGGAGGCTCAAAGAAGGGTGCTCTTGAAGCAACAGGAAGTGTTCCCCCTCTGAAGCTCAACAGCCTTGCTTCTACTGTGAAGCTTCAGTTAGCAAATGCTCCATCAGTGATGGCAGAACTTTCAGGCGATCCAGACATTCTGTTAGAGCTATTAAATAACTACTGGACTGCAGTTAAGAATGTGTTCTCAGAAGAGTGGAGTGACAAGAAAAATTTTATTTTGCTCCAATCAATTGGACTCTCAGGCTTCGCGCAACTTGGTGGGATGTTATTCGATCGTTTGTATGCGGAGTCTTCTCTTGAAGTAGCTGACTTTGAAAAGAGTCTTTCGCCAGTGAAAGATAGAGTAGACCTTTCACGTACTAGTGATCAGTGGCTTGGTATTGCTGGTGCTGGTGGTGGCAAGCAGGTTGCAATTGAATTGATAAAGAATGCTTCAAAATCTGCTGCAACCAGGGCTGCACTTAGAGCAAAAATCGCAAGAACGGATCCGGGCGCACAGCTCGACTAATTATTAATGGTCAGAGAACTTACGTCTTCAAGAAGTTCGACACTTAATCTTAGAATTCTCAAACATCTTTCATCGTCGCAACTCAGGCCTCCTAAATTAGATGAAAGCGAGCCGTCCTATACGAAAAGTGTTCTCTTTCATGCTCTTGAGGAAGATCTAAAACTGATTAAGGGAATTGGCTTAAAGGTACGTGGTGATGGCGCGGGGGAGAAGGCACTGCCATCGTCGGCTCTAGAAATACCTTTTTACCCTGATCTTGCAGTTAGCCTTGGCAAACAAAATCTCTGGGCAGCTGAAGTCAAACTCCTGAGAAGAAGCGGACGACAGTCATCAATTGCTTCTGCAATAGGGCAAGCAACTCTATATAGAACAAGGTATGAACACGTGGCTGTGATCTTGATTGATACGGCACCCTCTTCGACTCATAGTCAGAAACAACTTGTAAATCAATGTAGAGATCTTGGATTAAACATTGTGATTAGACCAAGAATAGGTAAAATGTTGATTCCCCAGAAGATGAACTAATAACAATTGAAATTTTGTTTCATCCTGTTGTAATTGATAAAAAACTTACATGTCTCGAGGTGCTCATGGAATTTCCACAAGGGAAACATAATTCCAAGAACTTTAATAACTCATGGAAGAGCTCAAATTTTATTGTCCAATTTTCAGGCAAGTGTTCTGTCTGTCACATTGAGATCGAAGTTGGCGAAAATGCCACACGTGGTCGAGTTTGGGGGATGACACATCACAGATGTGCTGATGGAGTTCCACGTGAGGCCGCCGTAAAAGAATCCAATAAGCCAATAGGTGAAGGGATGAAACTTGGAACAATTAGAAATTATAAGTCTCGTAATTTTGATCCGAAGTCGAAAACATCATTCAAAGCAATATTCGGTGCAAGATGCAAAATATGTGGAATCTGGATTGCTAAAGGTGAGAATGCAGTTTCTGGTCGTCAGGGAGGCATTGCTCATGTGGTGTGTAGCGAAAGGAAAGCTCGAATAATTCAGGGACAAGTTGATCAGAACCCACGTCCCCCAAGAGAAACTCGAATAAAAGGAGAGTTCAGATTCAACAAATCTCGCCGAGGTAATGCAACCGTGAAGCGCGAGGAATTAAATCAATCGATAGGTTTGATTATTGGAAGAGTCGCATGCACGGTTTGTCGTATTAATAAAGGAATTCCCTGTCTTAATTCTGGAGCGCAATGGGTGCATCAATCTCGAGTTGCAAGCTTTGAAACAACGTATGAGTGATTACACAGACCTCATGGGGGATAGTCTTCCATTATGGATCTAAGCAAGCTTTCAAATAATGAACTAGTTGCTACATATCCTCAACTTCTCGCTGAACTTAAATCCCG
>CAIRQE010000127.1 GCA_903880655.1 uncultured bacterium | reverse complement strand
CTTCCTGATTTGCCAGACGCAGATAAACCTAACGCTAAAACATATAATAAGTTCTTATTATCTAATCCAAATTTTGTTTATGACGATAACACTATATTAGTAGGTCATTCATCGAGCAAGGTCGACGTAAGCCAACATTATCCACGCTTTTTAAGATTGCTAAATCACTGGATACTTCGTTGGAACAACTGTTCAAGGGGCTATAAGTTAACCCGCTAAACAGTAGCACCAGCCAGTAAAGTACGCCGTAACCCTAGTCGCTTAGCCAAATCCCGAAGGTAATTGCCATCAACGTGACATTCCAGAGATAGGTTGCTGATTGAGTTGTGTAAGGGGAGCCAGACCAAGCAGAGAAAAACGTAGACCTAGTTCCTAGACCTACATTAACTTCTCTCTTTGGTCAGAGAAATACTAATTTACAGTTCGTAAGTTACAAATGTTGGAACCGTCAGAAATGGCGGTTCTCTCATTCTAAGCCTGTAATTTAGTTCGAACCCAGCCTCTCCCGTCCTGAAGGAGCGAGCACCCCAAAAGCTGACCCGTTCCCTAGACCTGTCCTTGATTTGAGTCAAAAAAAAGACTACTCATAGAACTCAAGTTCGCCATCCTTTATTTGAAGCATAGGGGCGTTAGGGGCGGAGAGCGGGTGAGGGTTTTACAGGATGAAAAATCACACGATTTCTTCGTAAGGCGTTATGATGAGTATAGTCGCAAGAAAGAACTAATTATAGATATTTTTGTGCGGAGCGGTGTTCCTGTAGTGGACATTGATGCAAGCAGAAGCGGCGATGAAATCTCGGAAGTATTTCAGACAACGATACAATCATTAAGAAGGGATAAATAATTATGCAAGAAGATAAGTCAACGATCGCGTTTACAGGAAAATCAAATGTAGCACCGTTTCATGAAGTAAGTGTTGAGTGGCACAATATTGCCGACAATAACATTCCTCCTATCGAATGGACGCAGGTTCACGCAATTGTTAATTATAACGGTAAAGTTTTAGTGGTTTCCAAAACGACGAATGGCGATACGATGATTCATGTTCCCGGTGGGCACATTGAAGGGGATGAAGATTTAGAAACAGCACTTCGTCGAGAAATTTTAGAAGAGACAGGTGGAACATTAGTGAGCTGGAAGCCGCTTGGATACCAAAAACGAACTGATGGTCAAGGAAAAATAACACATCAAGTTCGTGCATACGCCGAAGTCGAAGATGTAAAAAGTGAAATCGTTGATGTCGATGGACTGGTCTCTTACACCAAATCTATTGATGTAGAAGAAATGCTCGATGTCCTAGGGTGGAATAATCCAATTGGCGAACGAATATTTGAACTTGTAGCCGGTGAGTTTAACCAGGAATGAAAAACATGCAATCCAATCGACCTGATATACAGCTTTTAGTACCGGACGCGGAGCGCGATGCATCTTTTGCACTCAGCTGGTTTGAGCGACCAGAATGTCATGCCACACTACTGAGTATGGGAAACGCCGAAGACGAAATAGAGCCATCGACACTTGAGGGAGAGAAGGCAACCCTCCGTGAGTTTTTGGACCTCGAGAAAGATAACAAGCAGATGACACGCATGATCGTTGTCGACGGTAAGACTATCGGCGCGGTATGGATTGAGCTATTTGAGAATCACGGCGTGAAGCCACCGAGCATCCACATTATGATTGGTAACCCTGAGTACCGGGGAAAAGGGATTGGCGCATCGGTGATGCAATCAGCCGTCGATTATGTGAAGGACGTTCTTCATGCGCCGGCAATTTACACTCGACACCTGGTAAGTAATACCATCGTGAGCAATATGAACAAAGGTCTTGGTTTCGTTGAGGACGGTGAGCCTTACGCCGATGAGAACGGGCTGACCTGGCAACCAATAAAGCTGGAGCTGTCGCTAGGATAGGACTCGGTTCTAGACCGACATGCGGAGCCAGACCCAGCAGAGAAATAGGTAGACCAGGTTCCCAGACCTGTCCCTAACTTCTCTCCTTGGTCAGTCAATATGCTAATTTACATACTTGCATTTAGAGCGTTAAAAGGCCGTACTGAACGCAAGTAGGCGCGCTGGGTCCTATCTGGTCTCTGGATGCATCATCATTTACGTTTAGTACTTATAGCTTTTAATTATCAGGATCTAAACAAACAATTTTCACTATTCGGGTTTGCATACTTGCTAGTCGTGCAGAAGTTTTGAATAAAGAATAAGAATTGTCGAAAAAGCTATTTCAAAGGCAACTTGGTATTCTAGGAGATAGCCTTTTTGTGGTGTTACGTAAAGGGCGCACATCACACCAGCGATAAATTCAATAATCCATAAATACGTTAGGCTCCGGTGATGTTTGTATTCTATGGCAATAATTCCACTAAGTAGAAGCTGTGATGCGAAGAGAATACTGCCAAGCGTTGTGTGGAGCGCGCTTACAAATGAGTTAATTGAGTATGGGGTTATACCGAGGCCAATAAGCAGTATGGCAAATGCCCAGAAGAAATTTTTCAGTAATTCATTTTTATTTCCTAAAAGCCGTGCAGCTAAAATGAAGAGAATAGCCGGGCCTATTAGTGAGACGAAATAGGGAACTAGGGTGACAGCATAAATACCAAAATAACTGACCCCACAGTTTGCGACTAACCCATGGGGTTTTATAACGCAGCTCACAATAACACCTAGAATAAATAATAGTAGCGAAAGGTAGAGGTAGTTGCTTAATTTCTTATACATTTATTTAAGTATACAGAAAGTCTTCTGAAGATATTTAGATAAATATAATAGTGCAAGATGATTTTCCTATTTGGTTAAAATTGGTACAATTTCTAAACAATGGAAAAATTTACACCCAAGAATATTGATAATTCAGAGTTTAACGCAGGCGTGAACTTTGAACGCATTGCACTCAGTGAACTTGAAGCAATCGCTCGATCGACCGGTGCAACGGTAGAAGAAGTTATTGAAAATAACAGGCAAACCAACCCAAATCTTTAATTTTCGCTAAGTATGAGGCGCATTATGTTTGTATCAACAAACGTGAAGCCATTTTTAAAATAAAGGCCGTGCGCATCTTCTCTTTTGCTTGAGCTCGTAAGTTCAATTCTATCGGCGCCCTTTGCCGAAGCTTGATCGATAATAAATTTAAGCATGACACCGGCGAAACCTTTTCTGTGGTGTTCTCTTGCAACTGAAAAGTCTTCAATGCGCGCAGTTCTGTGGCCGATAGAATCATAAGGATCAATCAGTGTTGTCATTGCAACCGCACGTTCGGCTAACATACCTAAGTAAAGATGAGATGAGCTGCTTGTGCAAACTTTTTGTATTTCATCACGATCATGGCTGAAAGTTTCAGTTAAATGAAGACTGGCCAGTAAAGCGTCATAATCTTTGGCAAGCTGCGGATCATAGAAGTGTGATTCGACTATTTCAAGGTTATTCATTGACTATAAGTATGATTTATTTATTTTTATCTGTAAACAGAATACCGATTAATACAATAATTCATTTACAATTAAACTATGCCAATTCATAAAAATATTTTTTCAGATAAAGAAGCTTGGGGGATCTATAGGCTTTCAGCATTTGGCGAAGCATTTGGTTGGACGCTCTTAATAGGGTCACTGGGTGCACAAAAATACTTGATGCACGGCAATAAGATACTTGTGTCGTTCGCTGGGCAGATTCATGGATTACTTTTTTTTGCTTATATTGCAGCGGTTCTCGCAACGTATGCAAGCCTTGGCTGGTCGTTTAAGAAAGGGTTTTTAATTGGACTGATGAGCGTGCCGCCATATGGTACATTGGTTGCAGAGATGTGGTTAAGTAAACTAAGACAAAATGAAGAAAAAAGCGTAAAACCTTTTATACGGGTTTTTGTATTAATACGGAACCAAGGAAAATATTTATTTGTAGAGAAACGGGATGAAAACATATTTTCATTACCCGGAACAACAGTAATTAATAATGATATTGAAGGAACGATGCGCGCTTACTGCAAAGATAGTCTGCACATTAATGCAGTAAAATTAAATTTGAAGCATATAGTACGGCATCAAATAAAGAAGGAACAATATTTAGATATATTTTTTGAAATTAATGCAACCAAAGACAAAAATATTTTAATTAAAATAAATAAGAGCAAGCAGTTTGATGACGCTGAATTTCTTTCATTAGATAATAAGATAGTAAAAAAGAGTTTTAATTTTCTCAAAAAAAATGAGAATATTTTTCTGACTAAGTCTTAATTTTTTGACTTTTAAAAATTAAAGTGATGTAATTAAATTCGCACTTTGACAACTCAAGAGAGGAAGTGAAATGGGAATAGCTGCTATCAGCTTGTTCTTTGCCTATATTTTCCTGTTTTATATTTTACAGGGAACCGTAAGCAAGAGGACGAACGTAACACTTGTAAAAGGAGATGATCCAAAACTGAGATGGATGTTTATAATTATCTCACTCGGTTTCTTGTGTTATGCCGAACCAGGGCTCCGCAACCAACATAGCCCTAACTATACATTAGTTCGTTCGATTGGACTTTTTTTGCTGATTGGGGGCTTCATCCTTAGTATCCAAGCACAAAAAGCATTAGGGGCTAATTGGATGGGCACTGTTGGCCTTCGTAGCTATCATAGTTTGATTACGCATGGACCTTATCGGTACATTCGTCATCCTATGTACGTTGGCATCGCGATTTCTCAAATTGGTATTTCGCTTTTTTCCATGAACCGATGGATGGCTTTTGCTTGTTTCTTTTTTACACTTTCCTTTATGGTTCGTGTTCCTGAAGAAGAGCAATTGCTTTCAAATCATTTCGGCAGAAAATTTGCGAAATATAGAGAAGAGACAGGCTTGTTTCTTCCTCGTCTCTTGAGACATCGTTGAGGAGCGATAGCCCCTTGTGTCTTGTGGTAATGCACGTGACCAAGGGGCTTTCACCTTTATTGCGAATAATACTTAATTATGTTAAAATAGTTATATGAATAAGAATGAACGACAGCGCGGGCCGCGTATTTCACCAGAGGAACGACAGAAGAAAGTAGCAAATCTTGCTATTAAAACTGCAACTAAACTTGATGTTTCAGGCTATGATACTATTTTAGCGACCAGACGTACGATGGATATTTTAAAGGATACAGAAACAAGCTTTGCTTCAATTTATGGGAGAGGCGACAATCCTGTTAACACTTTTTCAGAAGTTGTTGCCCTACATACATTACCTCTTGAAGTAGTAACTCTATTTGACGGCAAAACAGGACTCGTACTTGGCATTAATGAAGTAACCCAAGAATCTTTACAAAAAAGCGCAGAAGCAAAACTATCTAAAGGTGAGACTTTGAGCCCACAAGAAACAGCGTATGTTCTGGGTAAGATAGCCGTAAAAGAATAAAAAGAATTTACCATGATATTTAAAAACTTTCGAGCTCGCAAACAAGAGAATTTAACTCTTAAATCCTTAGGTGAATTTGTCGATGAACAAATCGCAGCATTTCAAGGTTATCAAGCAATAATTGAACTATCTGAGGATGGCTTTGAGAAAAAGCTTCGTACAGCTGATCTTATGGGCCAAGCTGAAATAATTCAGCGGTTAGCTAGATTTACAATCGAAGCATTTGAAGAAAAGTAATATACTACTCAGCTTTGATTCAGCTATACTGGGCACTATAGCGTTATGATTCAAGCAAAACATTTACCAAAAATAATGGGCTCACTGTATGGGGTTGGTGCCGTTGCGCTTGCTATTTGGACCATAGGCCTTGCCTACAATCTGCCGACGAGGCACATTGTTAGGCACTGGGATTTAGCTTGGGTTGGGTTTGACGTTTTAATCGGTTCCACAATGCTTTTAACAGGTTTTTTTGCAGTTCGACGAAGTGGATACATAATCCTGTCTTCAGGCGCGCTTGGAAGCCTTTTGCTTACCGATGCATGGTTTGATATTTTAATGTCTCGGCCTGGCGTGGAATCACACCGAGCAATTTTTTATGCAGTATTTATTGAGCTTCCAATAGCTATTTTTTCATTTTTTATTGCACGATATACCCTTAAGACTTTTTTTATTTCAAAACAACACTAGTAGAGACGCTTTTGCTTATATAATTAATCCCATGCTATAAATAGCTGTAATGTCAGAGAAAATAAAAGAGAGTTTTTGCGGGCTACCACTTCCTGATAATGAGGAGGTATTACTGCTTCAAATTGAGCAAAACTTTGATATGCCAGGTGAAGCGCTTGGGACGGATTTGCTTGCGTTTGCTATTTTGCAACGAGGAAAGTACTTAAGTATGGCTATCCAACGTGATATAGATCAATGGATGGATTCTATTGATGCTCGCATGCAGTCAGTTCAGAGTGCTGGAGAATTTACTGCCGGCATAGAGGCGGGCTACTCCTTTATTATCGGAGCTATTTCAGCCTTTCGATACATCAGAGGAGACTACAGCAGCATGAAAGATTTTCTTAGAGATGGGCCGGGTCGAGGTGATATACCTCTGCTTGGACGAAAAGAAATAGATAGGCTATATAACGTTATGAATGGGAGTGCAATTATTGATCATGGATCACATGGTGATTATGCAGAGACAAGTGCGGATATTGCATATTATGACACCTGGGATTATGTATTCGAATCTTTAGCGCTTGAGGAAATGATAAACAAAGAAAAGCAAAATATTTCAGATATGCTCTCGATAAACTACCGTGAAAAAAGCGAACAAGTGTTGATAGAAACGCATTTAAAGGGTTTCGAGCGAGGTTTGCAGAATGGAGTAGAGCTATATCTCCAAGTTGCCGAGGAAAAGGTGATTGATCAAATTGAAAAAATGTACGACTGATATACATATTCATTTGTTGCTCTATAATAAGAAGTAGCAGATTCATATGTACAAGATAAATAAAAGACGCCGCAACAATTATAAAATCATCATAATTCTTTTTGTCTTTATTCCTTTAGTGGCACTGCTAGCAGGAGGCGTATGGTTTCTGGTCCTTAAGAGTAATAAAACCACTACGAGTAATTTTACTCAAGCAAATGGGCAGGTGGCCACGGTAGCGGAAGCTATGCAGGTTTTTTCTACTGAAAGCTTTTCGATTTCCTTGCCAAGTACTTGGGCGTTTATAGGCAAGTTAAATCCCACGGCCGATCAAACGTACTATAAATACCAGGATAAAAATCCGAAATATAGTAATCGATTACTCGAAATATATGTAGACAATTATCCAACTAATTTTTCGTTCAATAGGGTATTGCCGGTTCAAATTGAGAATAATAAATTAGTTCCCTCAGATAACGTATCCGATGACTGTTCTTCGTTTAATGGTATACCGATAAATGCAGTCGCTGTAGGTCAATGGGTAGCAAGTTGGCAAGGAGTTTCATTCAACTGTTCAGTTAATCAACCAAGAAACTATGTTGCTGCAGCAACTGTATCAAATGGTGTGGGCATACCACTTTATGGGACAAAATCAGGGACACACCGCTATGTATTTGTATATATAGATCAAAACGCGGCCCCCAACTACACTCTTTTTGGTCCTTTTCTTAAAACTTTCCAGCCCCTTTAAAAAAGGAGTATACTAAAAGTATTAATAATTTGTGCTTGTTTTGTAATGATGGAATCACGTGTGAATCGTGAACTGTGCCGCAACTGTGAATTCAATATAATTGAATAAGTCAGATACATCGCAAAATAAGTATGGTAAATGATCTCGGGCAAGATCTTTCTCTTACTTTTTTGTAGTTGATAGACTCTTTCTCGAGGGAGTCTTTTTTAATGCAACGAACTATGGAGCGCGTACAAACTTTTGCAGATCCAGCACTAGCAAGTGTTGAGCGCCTACGGCATGACAAAGGGAAAAATGGTTCAATTAGTCCTGAAGTGTGGCAACGCGTGATAGACGAAGAGATGAGCCTTGTAGCGGAGGGACTGAGGGGAGACGTTACCACTTCGTTTGATTTCATATACTCAGGCAACTCACTGCGTGCCGCTGATGGCGAATCGTTCATGGATATTGCACAAAAAGGCGTTGATTATTTTTATAACAAATCGCAGCACGATGAGCGCTACACATTTGCATATGAAAGGGCCTGTCATGAACAAGCCGAAGCGGTACTCGCACAGCGGCTGGCGAATGGAGAGATTGACGCTCAAACAATACTAACCATTTCACCTTATCCTGAAGAAGCAGCCCAGAAATACGGTGATGCATTTATGCAGTCTATTGGGTACCATCCAAAGCGTAGTGCAGCTCTTTTGCGAGCTATTGAAAAAACCGATGTTGGTATTCGAATGCACAGTCGTGTTGTTGAGAACTCTGATTTGCGACGCTGGAATGATACTTGCTTCGAGGGGAGCATTAAAAGCACCGATGAAGCATTGGCTCGTCAGCTCTATTACGCTGAGCCTGCCCACAACGTTTTAGATAAAATTGAAAATCGGTATGCACCGATAAAAGATAATGATTCTAGGGAAAATGTATGGGATTTTTTGCAAAACCAAAAAGAGTTATCTCAGCATTATTTTTCGGAAATTGAAAAGCTTAGTAACTCTAGTCTAGGGGGCAACGAGCTAAAAGAAGCGCTCAATACGCTACGCTACAATTTCTGGTCTGCAATTCGCTTGAGAAATGACGCAGAACACCATCAGTACCTTAATGGAACAGCACCAGGCACAGTTATGGAACAGGCGGGCAAAGAGATGCTAAGCCGAAGAGAGGTATTTGTCTCTTGCGGCATGAACGTCGTACCAGTGAATAGGATGAATCAAGCGCAAATGCAACAAGAGTTATTCGGGCAGGGCATTCGCTCATGCGTTTCATGTCCTTTCTGTAAAAAAACGGTATCAGCCCGATTTAGCGCAGCCCAAAGAACAATAGAATGTTTAAATAAGAAATGCGGAGCGAAAGTTAATAGTAGTGGCAAAAGAATTGATCAATCTAAAGATAAAAAAATAAATAAATCTTTCGCAGACTTCGTTTTAGAAATATTTATGAGTTTGTATTGACGGTATTACTAGTCGAAATGATTCTCTAGATACAAAAGATGTTTTTCTTTAAATTTTCTAAATTCAAATTTATTGAATCCATTTTTCTTAATAAAGGAACTTATTTTTTCACTGCCAATATAGTGCGGCATCATGACGTATGAAGCACCTTCTTCATATAGTTTCGAAGCCTGTTCGGCAGTATCTGCAGCACAAACAAAAACAGCTAACGGATTATTCTTTTCAAGCCATCGGAGCAGAAATAGATTGATTTCATTATCACCTATTGTCGAAACAACCATCCTTACTTTCTCCATATTTATTTCTGTAAGCATTTCCATGTCAGTCGCATCGCCGTAGAGGAAGTTAATATTCTTTCGCTCCAAGGTATCGATGACCTCGGGATCATAATCTACAACTACAAACCGTTTCTTGAGCTGACCCATAACACGAATGAATTCTTGGCCACCGCGGTTATACCCAAACAAGACCATATCAAATCTGTCTGTCTTAACTTTTTCTTGTAGTGTTTTCTTTCTTTCAAACATAGCAAGACTTTTTTCGAAGCGTGCATAAATTTGTGAGCTAAACGATATTGCATATGATGAAGATGCGATCGTGATAAGCGCCACAAGTGTCATAATGTTAGAGATATCCGTTCGGACGAGGCCTTGTTGCACGCCGAGTAAAATAAATACCAATGAAAACTCACTTATTTGACCGAGTGATGAGGCGGTTCTGAAACTTGTATTTTTAGTGTAGCCAAGAATACCCATAGATATAAGAACGGAAAGAGGTTTTATAGCGACTACTATAATTAAAAAGATTATTGTGGGGACTATAAGATTCATGCCATTCGTGAAGCTCATTCTTGTACCAAGGGCTATAAAAAATACCACCACGAAAAAGTCTCTAAGGGGTCTCAGCCTTGAAGCGATTTCTTGCGAGTAGGCCAGGCTGGACAAGGCAATTCCCGCAAAAAGAGCGCCAACTTCAAGGGTGAATCCAAAATGTTCAAATAATGAGGCAGTACCAAATCCCCAACCTATAGCAAAAAGAAAAAGTAACTCCTGGTTCGCAGCCATTATTTTTGTCAGTCTTGGAAGTAGGTAGACGCTAGCTAGATAAAGGGGCACAACCAAGCAGAGCCCTTTTATGCCTAACTGAACAAGCGTACTAAAAGAAAATGCACCTTGTGCTCGAGCAGCCACAAAGACGAGCGCGATGGCGGCAACCATATCTTGCATTATAAGAATTCCAATAGCAATTTTTCCGTACAGGCGAGCGTTTTCTTTTCTATCACTAAGAAGTTTCAAGATGATAATGGTGCTGCTAAATGCAAGAGCTAGTCCTACGAAAAGTCCCTCTGTTTTCGACCAACCAAATGCAATCGAAAACAAATACCCCATCAAGGTGACGACGAGGGTTTGGACGCCAGCAGTAATAAGAACGACTTTACCGACTTCTTTAATAATCCTTGGGTTCAAACCGAGCCCAATAATAAAGAGCAGCAAGGCAATGCCGATATTAGCAAAAACATTAATAGTGTTTTCGTTTTTAATAAGGTTTAAAAATGAAGGACCGACTAAAATTCCCGTTAAAATGTATCCAATAATAAGGGGTTGGCGAACAAAACGCATTAAAAGGGAAATACCGGCACAGATTGCGATAATAATACTGAGTTGTGAGAAAATACTTGAATCCATTTTTATTCTTATGTTTTGACTGTTTTTATCATACAGTAAATCGTCGACTTAACAAAAGCTTGACGATTATTAATCCTATTGGTACTATCATTCTTGTCGTTTAAAAAGCTTTTGCTTGTGAGACAAAAATAAGATCAAAGTAAAAACCCAAAATCAGGTTTTTGCAGGAGGATAGAAGTTAGATGCCAATAAAGGTAAAAGTTGTTCGTTCGCGCACTCAAAAAGTACCCATAAGACAAACGCGTCCGTCGTGGCAAGTGTACATAGAATACTAGTCTGAGCTATTTTGCTTTATCAAGAGCTGACTGAATTACTGCTTCAAATTTTGTAGCTGAATTTATATTTGTGTTATCGAGTTTTTGGCCATTCAAAAAGTAGGTCGGTGTACCAGTGACGTTTTTAGTATTTCCGAGTGCAACGTCAGCGTTAATAGTGTCATTCACTGCTGTGCTTTGGAAATCGCTTTTAAATTGGGTGAGATTCAGGCCGAGTTGGGTGGCGTATTGCTGAAAATATGGCGTTGGATCAGAAGAAGTTCCCCAAGTGTTTTGGTTTTGGTAGAGCAGATCATGCATCTTGAAGAATTGACCTTGCAGGCTTGCCGCTTCAGCTGCTCGGCTTGCTGCAAACGCATTCGGATGAATGCTCACGAGAGGGAAGTTGTGAAAGGTGAAGGTAATTTGACCTTGGAATTTAGCAAGTAGTTGTTGTTCTATAGGAAAGTAGGAGCCACAGACGGGGCATTCGAAGTCGCCAAAAACAGTCAAGTTAACGTTTTTAGCACTCGTGCCTTCGGTGTGATTGCTCGGCTTCCCATTTCCAGATCCAGTATTACTCTTGTCGTTAGACTTACCAAAAAAGAAAATGCCACCAAGTGCTATAACTACTACTGCAAGAATTGCCAAGAATCGCTTATCCATAAAACTCCAATTTAATTATTTTATTATTGTAGCAGTTTTAAGTTAAAAAACGCTCTAGCTTTTTAGCTTTATCAAGATTAGACTACAAATAAAGTTATGGTTCATTTTATTTTATTTATTCTATTTTTAGTTTTGAGCATTTATGGGCTTTCAGTGCTTACGAGTTTTGAATTCATGAGCCTTGAAGAATTAAAACGTCGAGCCAAAGATACGTCTTCTGACGCAGCACGAGTATATCCCGTTAGAACCTATGGCCTTGAACTATGGTTTTTGCTCCGTATTCTCGAAGGTGCATTTTTAGTAATAACTTTTCTTGAGTTGTATTTTCTCTTTGGTGGTTTTCTGGCATTCTTCTTAGGGATTGCACTTTTTTGTATTTTTTCCTCAAGAAAAGCAAAAAAAGATCTTCGTCGAGCAGCTCAAATAAGTGTGATAGTTGAAAGAATACTTATTATCTTGCATCCCGTATTTCGATCAATTACTTCATTTGTTGGCAAAAACATTATTTTGGAAAAACCCGTCGTCTTTGAAAGTCGAGATGCACTTATTGAAATGCTTCGATTGAACGCTGAAAATTCAAAAGAAATTAAACCAGAAGAATTAACCATTGCGATCAACGCGCTTTTGTTCAGCGATCGTTTGGTCGGCGACTCCATGACGCCACTCGCTGCAGTACATTTTGTTAATCAAGATGAAGTGCTTAGCCCCGTAGTGCTGAGTGAACTGCATGATAGTGGCTTCTCTCGCTTTCCGGTATTTAAAGGAACAAATCAATTTATCGTTGGAACGTTGTATCTAAAGGATGCTTTGGCGCTTAAAAAACCAAAGAGCACGCTTGATGTTATGAGGCACGATGTATATTACTGCAATGAAATGCAAAATTTAGGGTATGCATTAAAAGCTTTCTTGAAGGTTAAGCACCATATGTTTGTGGTCGTAAATGAATTCGAAGACGTAGTGGGTGTCCTATCTTTTGAAGATGTAATTCGCGAAATTCTTGGTGAGCCAATAATGGATGAATTTGATCAGCATGAAGATTTGCGTGAAGTCGCTAAACAGCTTGCCAAAACAAAAAAACAAGAACATCATAAAGAACTTGTATAAATAGCCAGCCCCTATCTGTTATAATGCTGTAGATATGAGAATACTTACTGACGATGTCGCGAACCATGACGGCAAAAAAATTACAATCCAAGGATGGATTCATAAAAAGAGATTACTTGGTGGTCTTAATTTTATTACTATTCGAGATAGGCGCGGCATTGTGCAGGTGCTTGTTGAAGATAAGGATGAAGTAGAGAAATTACGTGGTCTGCAGATAGGAACAGTAGTCACTGTTAAGGGGGATGTATATAAAGACGAGCGAGCTCCGGGTGGAGCTGAGCTGCATGATGCCACACTTGAGGTTATTGTGCCTGTTGTTGATGCGCCTCCTATTGAAATAGATAAACCGATTGATCACAAACCAGATAATCTGGATACCCTTTTCGAGTACCGCCCAATATCTCTTAGAAACTTACAGGAAACTGCTATTTTTAAAATTCAAGCTCTTGTAAAAGATACGGTAAGAAAACAACTTCAGAGTGAAGATTTTATTGAATTCAATAGCCCTAAACTTTTACCAGGAGCAACAGAAGGCGGTGCGGAAGTATTTAAGTTAGATTACTTCGGCAAGGAAGCGACCCTCGCTCAGAGCGCACAGTTCTATAAGCAAATAATGGTAGGTGTTTTTGAAAGAAGTTTTGAAATTAACCCGACCTATAGAGCAGAATTAAGTGCCACAACACGCCACATGACTGAGTTTATTCATATTGATGCTGAAGCTGGCTTTGTTAATCTTGATGATCTTATGGGAATTATGAGCCGTATGGTGCATGCTGCCGTTGAAGCTTCGTGGACTACCTATGATACGGAACTTAAGAGATGGAACGCATCCAGGCCAGTGCTTACTAAAGAATTTCCTAAAATTACCTTAAATGAAGTACACGAGCAATACTCGAAAGCCACTGGCACTTCAACCATAGGTGAAAAGGATTTACGACCTGAAGAAGAGAAGTGGATTTGTGAATGGGCTAAAAAACAGCTTGGATCCGAAGCAGTCTTTATTACTGAATGGCCAGCCAGTGAAGCGAAATTCTATCACAAGCTTGATGACAATAATCCTGAGATTGCAGATCGTTTTGACTTACTTTTCCGGGGTGTTGAGATAGCAACGGGTAGTATGAGAGAAAACAGATACGAAGCGCTTGTAGAGCAATTGCATAAAATTGGGGCAGATATTGAGCATCCTGGTTTCAAGTATTATCTTATGGCTTTCAAGTATGGTCTGCCGCCGCATGGTGGTTTCGGAATGGGGCTAGAACGTCTGGTTCAGAAGATCATTGGGCTTAATAACGTAAAAGAGGCATCGCTCTTTCCGCGCGATATTAATCGACTTGCTCCATAGGGTATACTTTATTTATGAAACAAAAAAAATATCCAAAACCAAAAAAGGGTGCATGGTTTATCCCTGTAAGACGAAGCTATCTTCCCAGTAACTGGAAGGGATGGGCATCATATATTCCTTTTATCGGAATTCTTGTCGGCTCAACTTTGTGGGAAGTGCATACAAAAGAAAGTTTCGGCGCATCACTCATCCATCTTTTTCCGTTTTATATTGCGGTTGGTGTAGTAATGCAATGGTTCGCATCCTCTAAGTCATAATGCTTGAAGGTTCAGAAGTAAACCAATTCCAGGAAATTGTTTGGGAGCATTATCGCGCGCATCAAAGAAAAAATTTACCGTGGCGTCAAAACATTGATGATATAAATTTTGGCTACCGAGTTCTCGTATCTGAGATGATGTTGCAGCAAACGCAGGTTAACCGCGTAATAGATAAATTCAACCAATGGATGGAACTATTCCCTACGATCTCTAGTCTTGCAAACGCAAGCTTTGATGAAGTCTTAAGCGCTTGGAGCGGGCTTGGCTATAATCGTAGAGCCAGGTACCTCCAAGAAACAGCAATAATAATGCTTAACGAGTTTGATGGACATATTCCAAGAGAAGTTTCTAGGCTCGTAGAGTTACCTGGGATAGGTCAAGCCACCGCCGCAGCTATTATCGTCTACGCATTCAATCTTCCGCTTGTTTTTATAGAAACCAATATAAGAACTGTTTTTATTCATCATTTTTTTCCAGATACAACTCAGGTGAGTGATGCGCAACTCGTATCTTTGATTGAACAATCTATGGATAAGGAAAACCCGCGAGAATGGTACTGGGCATTAATGGATTACGGAAGCTTCCTCAAGCAATCAGTTGGCAATATTTCGAAAAATTCTAAGCACTATAAGAAGCAGAGTAAGTTTGAAGGTTCAGCTCGCCAGCTTCGGGGAAGTGTCCTTAAGCTTTTGCTCATTAAAGAAAGAACGCTCCGCGATTTACAAGAAAGTACCTTTTTTGATGAGCGACTCGAGACAGTGCTTACGAATCTTGAACGAGAGAAATTAATAAAAAAAACAGGGGTAAAGTATATAATCTATCAATAGAAGAGTGATATACTGAGCAAGATGAAGATACAAAGAATCGTACTTTTTGCACTAGCAATCCTGGCTGTTTTATTTCCCCTTGAAGCAAGCGCTCAGTCGGTTACCGCTCCTGAAAATATTTTGTCTCAGGCGGTAAGTGATCAGCAGCTATCTCTTTCTGTGGATACCAAAGCTGTCGTTGTCGCTAAATGTGTTCCGCTGCAAGCGCAACTATCTAACTTAAGTAGCCGAACCGCGGCTACTATACATCTCGATCTTGATACCTACGGCTCGACGATTAATGATTTGCAAGCTTTTGAGTTACGCCTTGCGCGCCAAGGAGTTGATGGATCAGAAATCGATCTTCTTATTGGAAAGATGCGTGGCGCCATGGATAATCTGACAATCGCAGGATCAGCCTACACGGGTACTTTGAACGCTATAGCAAGTATCGATTGTGTTAATCAACCTGAGCAGTTTATGGCGGGGATAGTCTTGGCACGAGCGCAACTCTCGCAGGTCCAAAATAGTGCCAAACAGATCGAGCAATTACTCACTAACGCTCCAACCTCAACGTTTAGCCAAATTGTTAAGAGGTTATCTGCATAATGCACGGAGAAATAGAAAAAAAGCTAAAAGGGTTTCATCCGATAACTGCGATTGTAGGTGCAGTCATCATCTCTTTTTTAATGGTGCTCGTTCCATTCGTAATGTTTTTACATTCAAGTGCGTATGATACCGTTAAACAAATAAAAATTGGTACCCAGCTTAGTGCTGCAAATCTTAATAGTTCCTATGACGTAACTAGCCCAGTAAATGCCATAGACATTGCAAATTATGAAGCAACGCTAAAGCAGAAACTATCGGGGATTAATAATTCGGCTGACTTTAACCAAAATGATATCAGCGACCAAACACTAGGCCTGCCATCTAACTAGGCAAGTTTTATAGGACTTTCTTTTACTGCTTTTAGAAATATCGTCGATGCTTTTACTCGCTTAGAGGCATTTGTTTCAAAAGTAATATCGACTTTCGTTTCACTGCCGGTCACTTCCAGAACGTCGTAAAGCTTTGGTTCTGTTTTAAAGAATTTCATTGTTGCTTCGTTAGTTAAAAGTTTTTCGCTTATTTCATGGAGCGCTATTTCAAAACGTTCAATACTATAGCCAGAAGAAAGCGTTAAAATCTCATGAATCACGTCGTTACTCATACTATGATTAGTGCTAATGGCGATACTGCCGTTAGGGATGTGGTGTATTGCTCCCGTATCATCTTTAATCACGGTAGTTCGTACCGTAACTGCCTGTACGATGCCGCTTTTTTGAGCTCCTGAATTGATTACCATTTCAACATAATCATCAACACGATATTGGTTTTCAGCAATAATAAATAGGCCGCTCACAAAATCCTTGATTAAACTCTGGATACTCAACGCAATTGCAGCACCGATTAAGCCTGCGCTCGTAAGCAGGGGAGCTATAGGGACATTACAGATACCCATTACTGCCATTATGGCTACAAACCATATAACTAGGCTAGAAACAGCTAGCGCAACGCTACTGAGTGTCTTAATGCGTCGCTCGTGATCTTTTTTCCTTTTTGGAAACAGATCAACATTAAGTGGAACTTTGAATATATTTTTCAATACTATTTTAATGACATACCGTAGTGCTACCGCAACAATAATTACGAAAATAGATGCAAACATTCTATTTGAGCTAAAGCCGAGAAAGGTACTTATTGT
>CAIRQE010000126.1 GCA_903880655.1 uncultured bacterium | reverse complement strand
GTATAGAGTATGAATATTTTTAGCTGGAATGTTAATGGGATACGGGCAGTTATAAACAAGGGCGCGCTGCAGGGATTTTTGAAGGATTACGATCCAGATATACTTTGTTTGCAAGAGATAAAAGCAAATGAAGATCAAGTTGATACAAAATTTGAAGGCTATTATATGTATTGGAACTCTGCAAAGAAAAAAGGCTATAGCGGGACCGCTATTCTTTCTAAAATAAAACCACTGTCAATAGCCAGTGGTTTCCCGGATGCAATCCTTAAGAAATTTGACTTTGAAAATGATGGCTACGGAAACCCGAATGAAGAGGGCAGAGTACTTGTTGCTGAATACGAGGACTTTTATGTGGCGACTGTTTACACGCCGAACACCAAACCCGACCTAAGCAGATTGAACCTCAGAAGTGACCACTGGGACCCAGCTTTTTTGGAATACATGAAACTACTCGAAAAAAATAAACCAGTTCTTTTTTGCGGAGACCTTAATGTTGCCCATACTGAAGAAGATTTAGAAAACCCTAAGGCAAACATTGGTAAGCACGGCTTTACAAATGAAGAACGTCAAGGTTTTGAAAATATCCTCAACGCAGGCTATATCGATAGCTTTAGAAAATTTACTCCCAGTGGTAATGGTCACTACACATGGTGGAGCCATTTTGCTAATGCCCGAGCTAGGAATATTGGCTGGAGAATTGACTATTGGTTGGTGAGTAAATTACTAGTGGACAGGTTACAGGAAGCAGCAATTTATCCAAGCGTCCTAGGAAGTGATCATTGTCCAGTAAGCATAAGGATTAAATAACTATGAGTGATATACGAAGAACACTACTATTTTTACATGAGGGCGATAATATTCTTCTCGCTATGAAAAAGCGAGGCTTTGGAGCTAATCGCTGGAATGGAGTAGGAGGAAAGCTGGACAAAGGCGAAACGGTAGAGCAGGCCCTTATTCGAGAAACGCAAGAAGAAATATTCGTTACGCCGCTTGAGTATGAAAAAGTGGCTGAGTTGGATTTTTATGGTAAAGATCCTGAGACCAAAGAAACATGGCAAATGTTCGTGTACGCCTATCTTTGCACTAAGTGGGAAGGCGAGCCAACGGAGAGCGAAGAAATGAAACCTGAATGGTACAAAAAAAATGCAATTCCCTATGATGCTATGTGGCAAGATGACGAGCACTGGCTCCCCATTGTTTTAAAAGGAAAGAAAGTTGCCGCAACCTTCTATTTTGATGAAAAGGATAATCTTGAGTCTTTCGATCTTAAACAGGTTGATAAATGGTAAAACAACCCGTCGCCATTTTTGACATAGATGGCACATTCTTTCGATGGCAATTATTTCATGAACTAGTTTTTCAGCTCAAAGATATGGGTTGCTTCGACAAGCAAACAACTGCAAAGCTTGAAGATACTTTTTTGAATTGGCGAGCGCTCAAAGCATCCTGGGCAGAATACGAGAATCAGGTAGTAGCAACTATTGAGGATGCCATTACCTCAATCGATCCAAAACAAGTAGAGGAAGCGGCACAAAAAATAATAGATAAATCTGGCCACAAGGTATATGCCTACACTGCTCAGTTGGCTCAACAGTTAAAGAAGGAAGGCTATTTTCTTTTAGCGATTACCGGTTCACAGCAAGAAGTCGCTGAACTTTTTGCAAAAAAACATGGATTCGATGACTGCATCGGGCTTATTCATGAAAGAGAGAATGAGCACTATACTGGTAAATATGCCCGCTTTGTCGTCAACAATAAACTATCACTCGCACAAGACTATATTACAGAACATAATTTAACGCTAAAGGACAGTTATGGAATAGGGGACAGCTCATCGGACATTGATATCCTAAGCCTTGTCACTCATCCGATTGCTTTCAATCCGAGCAAGGAACTTTTAAATGAAGCACAACTTAGGAAGTGGCCTATAATTATTGAGAGAAAGAACATAATGTACCGTCTAGAAATGAGTCAAAATGGATACCAATTGGCAGAAACAAGAATACTCTAAACCGCTATTTGATGCGTTAATCTGGGCAAAACCAGAACAGAAAGACCACGCAGGCAGATTACTTATTATTGGAGGTAACGCTCATGCCATTACTGCTCCAAATGACGCCTATGAGGGTGCACTAAAAGCAGGGGTTGGCTATGCTAAAGTCCTGCTGCCTCGACAAACCAAAAAGTTTTTCGGAAATCATTTACCTCAGGATATTGAACTACTAGCCGATACGCCGAGTGGTAGCTTCAGTACAAAATCCTTTGAGGATATCCTAGGTTTTAGTGCTTGGTCTGATGGATTATTTTTTCCGGGTGATATTGGAAGAAATAGCGAAACAGCTGTGGTCATAGAATCTATAGCGAATAATGTTTCAGGTATCCAAATTTACACACGCGATTCGTTAGAATATTTTTCTACACATCCTGAAAATATTTTTAATCGAGATGAGACGCTGCTTGTTCTCAGTCTTTCGCAATTACAAAAAATGCTTATTGAATTAAAAGTAGGTACTCCCGTGACTTTTGATATGGGAGTCGTGAAGCTTTCCCAATTACTTTCTGAATTAACTCTTACGTACAAAGTGACACTCATGACACAGTACGGGGCTGCAATTTTAGTAGCTCACCGCGGGCGGGGGGTATTAACGTCGCTTCCTTCGATTCCACAAAAGTGGAGATTAAAAAGTGCTACAGCGGCAGCGGTATGGTGGATTCAGAATCCAAGCAAACCGCTTGAGGCCCTCGCTACTGCTCTAACACAAGTAGATTGGG
Source organism: uncultured bacterium (assembly GCA_903880655.1). Lineage (GTDB taxonomy): Bacteria > Patescibacteriota > Saccharimonadia > Saccharimonadales > CAIOMD01 > CAIOMD01. Next base: position 5,629 of record CAIRQE010000126.1, on the reverse strand, counting down.
ATAATTAATATATCTTTGTTGGTACCGCGAGCCGGACTTGAACCGGCACGAGCATACGCTCACAAGATTTTGAGTCTGGCGTGTCTACCAATTCCACCATCGCGGCACAAACAAGAATACATTAAGCTTTAAAGTACTACATAAAAGCAGGGGTAATTGTACTATAATTATAGCGGTAACTAAAAGTAATACATAAATATATGCAAAAAGAAATGAATGAACTTCCACTCCCTGACGGGAATAACAGTAGCGAGACAAGCCAATCCGAGGCTGTTACCTATGTTCGCGAAAAATTACATCACTTCTATCCCGACGAACCAGAAATACAAGAAGAAGTTCAAGAGATCACGCTTCTCGGCGCTAAATCTGATCATCAAGTCTTTATTAATAATTTACTGAATTCTGGCAAGAATTTAGCACAGATACAAACAGAATGGCATCTGTATTATCAGGAGTTGAGCGATGAGCAAAAGCATACCATCTGGAAAGAATATTACGACAACCATGCCGAACTCACTAAGCTGAAAGAATCAGGAAAACATAAAAAAAGGGGTGGGATTACTCAAAAAAAACTTTTAGACCACCAAAACCAGGCTTACTATAGCTAACTCGACGAAGAACATAAGAAAAATAAGCTTTCCGGCAAAGGTATTTTAAAAAAGCGCCACCATTTTCAATCACTCTTTTTTGGAGTTGGCTTTGGAGCACTAATAATCTTTATATTTTTATTTGGATTTTTCAACGAGCGCTTTATTGCTCCCTTTATTTCGCCAAGTAAAAATGTAGCACTCGCTCCACTTATACTTGATCCAACGGGGAATAATAGCGTAGGACCAGAGAATATCTTAATAATACCTAAGATTAACGTGGTGGCTCCTGTCGTTTATGATGTGCCCAGCATTAGTCCTGGTGATATGATGACGGCACTTAACAATGGCGTCGTTCACTATCCACAATCCTCACTCCCTGGTCAAACAGGGAATACTGTCATCGTTGGTCACTCGTCAAATAATTTCTTTAACGATGGGAAATATAAGTTTGCGTTTGTGTTACTTGATCAACTAAATATTGGCGATACATTCATGATTAATTACAACTCGAAGCAGTACGTGTATCAGGTGTATAGCCGAAGAATAGTTGAACCTTCAGATATTTCAGTACTTGGAACAGCAGACAGACCAGACACTGCAACGCTCATTACCTGCAACCCGGTTGGGACGTCACTACATCGACTCGTGCTTTTAGCAAATCAAATAAGTCCGTCACCCACAGCTAATAGTACTGCTACGGCTCCAACAACAAATCTGCAGCCGACTATCATTCCCGGAAACTCAGAAAGCCTCTGGCATCGATTCACTCATTGGCTCTCAAGCTAAAGAACGAGCTTTCCTTCCTGGATACTAAACTTAGCATTTGGTTGATCGATAATTGTATAAATGTAACTATTGGCTGGATTAAAATAGGCCCTATAGGATGGATTACTTTTTGTTAAATTGACAAGGTTTGAGCCATCAAATTCAAAAACATGCTCAATACCACCAGTAACTACAGAAAGGTGGCTAGGATTCATCCATTTAGCCTCAAGTGAAGAAGGAATAGTAAGACTAACGCTGTAACGATAGACATGGTCAAGCTCTGCGTCAAAAACGACAAAATTACTACCAGACTGAATGCTTATATATCGAGCACTGGTAGAAAATGAGGAAAAAGTAGGATTTGCGATTTGAAGTGCAAGCTGAGGTGTAATCGGCTGCGTATTATTGGGAGAAATATTGCTTAGAGGATTATTATAAATAAATACTTTGTTTTGAGCCGTTGATGAAACCACGTAATACCATGTACCCGAATACTGGGTTAGATCTAAAAGATAATGGCCGCTAGGATCAGCTGATATAGCCTGCAGCTTGTAATGATCTTTTTGGTCGCTCAGTACGCCCACTTGAGAAATACCCTCTGCGCTAGGTGTGGAAACGTAGAGAATTAAATTATCCCCATACGATTTAAAACTAACGATATTGCTAAGGAGAGTTGAAGCCTGAATAGCAGTTGGGCTCGCTAGCTTCAATGTTCCGGCTGTTTTATCAAAAACAAGATATTGATTGTACTTATTGTTAAATAAACTGAGTGTGGCTGTTTCAGGCAAAGAGATTGCAGTGCTAACGTTAGTTGAGTTAGAGACATTATTCTTATCAATCATCAAATATTCTTTTTTGCCCGAAGGAAGTGTTTGCAGAAGTAGTAGATGATTATTATCATCAGCCCATCCAACAATCGAGAAAGTGCCAAAATTTGCCGACTCACTTAATACGATTGATTGCGGCATAGTGATGGTCTTTGGGCCGTTCTTAGGGTTCGTTATATCAAGAATAGTTAGGTCTGCTTTAAGGTTAGTTGGTTGCATCACCAGCCATTGACCATTCGGAGACTGACTGACCCATGCAGGTGCAGTTTCAAGCGTACCAATAGATGAAGTAGGGATATTTTTAGGAAATAGTCGAATATAGTCATAATAGGTAACCGTACCACCGACTACATTAATCGTTTTATTCCAATCAATGTAATTAGTCTTTTGGACTGAAGCGTTATAGGTACCGCCTAATAGATTAAATTTTGTATTGGTTTGACTACTTTGCAGTGGGCCGTTGAGATAAATATTGGCTCCGCCTGGATTTGAGTTAAAAAAGACAAGACCGCTTTGATTCACGCCTTTATTTGGATCATAACCATATCCTTCGGCAACAAAAATTAGTACAAGAGCAGCCAGACCAATGAGCGTTGCCATTAATCCATAGCCAACAAACAGCTGCGTTGTTTTTTTTCTTTTTTCTTTTGGAGTTAAAAATTCCATATGAACATATGTTATTTTGTCACGTTATTGGTATTTTTTCCAATCAATGTAGCAAATTAAGCACTTGCGCCCATGATAGCCTAAAGCGTAATATTATTAGAAGTAAGTTTGCGCGTAAAAAGTAAGAAGTATATTTGAAAACATTTATGGAAATTAACGGCCAAAAAATTGACACTACGACCGGAAAAGTTATCGGAGTGGAAAAAATGGTTAAAAATAATAGTACCCAGAAGGTGATTGATGGCTTTGTTCGAATTAAACCGGCAACAGCACAAAACCTCGTTATGAAAAACCAGGCTTTAGTTGCTAAAAGAGCCATGCCCTCTCCAACTAATCCCAAAAAACCTCACTTAACACCACCCACACAAGCAACAGTTCATCATTCTAAAACACAACATTCGAAGACATTGATTAGAGGTTTCGTATCAAAGCCTAGCAAAACAGCACCGCAGATTAATTCTACGAAATCACTGGCGAATAGCACTGTCGAGAAAAGTGCTTCTGGTCGTGGTCTATTACTTCGCCGAGTACCTGATAATAGGCTGAATAGAGCTAATAATACAGACAAGAATGCTGCGGTATCTCGATTTCCGAAAATGTTTGACTTACGATCAAACCCTTCAAGTGCAAACCTGTCGGTCAAGGAGCTTCCTAAAGATAATAATCCTCCACAAGCGCCACCAACACTCATAAAGCCTCGCTTAGGTGAAGAAAATGGCCGAAGAGAAGTATTTAATCATCCAACAGCAAAAGTCTTAATAAGGAATACTCAGAAGAAAAATATTCTAAAAAGTTTTGTGGGACTTTTCAAAATCAAACCAAAACTTATTTTTGGACTTACACTATCTCTCTCCCTCTTGGCCGGAATAGGCTATTTTGCCTATCTAAAAGTACCCGCTGTTGATCTTAAAATAGTAAATACGAAATCCGGCTTTTCTGCTACGATCCCTAGCATCACTCCTTCAGGTTTCAATTTCAAGGGACCGATGCAATTCAGTGACGGTGCCGTCGTTCAGAACTTTTCTACAACCGATCATAAAGCCTTCTCAATCGTGCAGCGGTCTTCTACTCTCACTAGTGAATCTCTTCTGTCTAAATACATTATCTCTTCGAATTTCAAATATCAGACGTATTCTGAAAAGGGTTTAGATGTCTACATTTATGGCGCCGGTAATGCCATGTGGGTCAATAATGGTATTTGGTATAGCGTCGTAAACCATGGAAATCTTAGTTCAGACGATATTTTAGCTTTAGCCGGTAGCATGTAACTTGTCTCGATATCTGTTGGTGTGCGATACTATCTGGGATGAATAAAAAAACTCGAACAAGATTTGCACCAAGCCCAACTGGCTTTTTGCATGTGGGCGGAGTGCGGACAGCACTTTTCGCTTGGCTTATCGCCAAACAGAACGGTGGAGATTTTATATTACGAATTGAAGACACGGACAAGATTCGTGAAGTTAGCGGATCCGAGCAGCATATTATTGATTCTCTACACTTTGTTGGCATTGATTGGGACGAAGGTCCTGATATTGGTGGTAAATTTGGACCATATCGTCAAAGTGATAAATTAACTATTTATAAAGAATGGGCTCAGAAACTAGTAGACAAGGGAAGAGCGTATCCTGACCCGTATAGTCAATTAGAACTTGATCAATTGCGTGAAAAAGCGAAAGCAGAAAAGAGGCCATTTCTATTTAGAGAGCACCGCCCAAAAACGTTTAGTAAGTGGGATGGGAATTCTACCTTACGATTCAAATCTGACCCTAAGCCGTATGTCTGGCAAGATGCCGTTATGGGTGAACTTTCCAATGGAGAAGAGGTTATCGACGACTTTATTATTATGAAAAATGATGGCTACCCAACCTATAACTTTGCTCATATCATTGACGATTACTTGATGGAAATCACGCATGTACTTCGAAGCCAGGAGTTCATCTCATCTACTCCCAAATTTCTTAATCTTTACGAAGCGCTTGAATTTGAACGACCAATTCTCGCCACTCTACCATTTGTTATGGGGCCGGATGGTAAAAAGAAATTAAGTAAACGAGATGGCGCAAAAGACATTCTAGATTACAAAAATGAAGGATACTCACCTGAGGCATTACTTAATTTTCTAGCTACACTAGGATGGAACGACGGGACGACGCAAGAAATATTTTCAGAAAAGGAATTAATTGAAAAATTTTCGATTAATAGAGTCAGCCGATCCGGTGCAAAATTTGACGAACAACGACTTCTTTGGCTAAACGGTCATTACATTAGAGAAATGGCCCTGGATGATCTTTTTAATAAAGCAAAGGACTATTTCCCTGAGGAAGCTACAGCTTTTGATGACAATTATAAAAAAAATGTCCTGTCTATTATTCAAGAGCGTTTGAAGTTTTACAGTGAAATACCGTCACTTACTCGCTTCTTCTTCAGTGAACCATCAGCAGATTTGTCGCTTATAGAGGGAAATAAGCAATTGTCAAAAATTGAGCCAACTACTCTAGTAGAGTTACTCGAGGCGTCGATTGAAAAACTCGAGGCGTCGACCTTCGATACTGCGAAATTAAGTGAAACGCTTAATACATTACTTGAGGAGACTGGTCAAAAACCTGCAATACTTTTTAGTCTTATTAGAGTAGTTACTACATGGGCTCCTTCTAGCCCCGGTCTTGTTGAGAGTTTAAATGTTCTCGGAAAAGAAACGGTACTTCGTCGTATGCAAAAGGCAGTGGTTTTACTAGAAAAACATAAAGCCTAATTACTTTGCTGCGCTACAATAGAAGGAGT
>CAIRQE010000125.1 GCA_903880655.1 uncultured bacterium | reverse complement strand
AATATCGTTGCACTTTTATTTATTGTCATGAATTTGATCCTATTTCGTGTAAGTCACTACGGCTTAAGATCTGAAGCTGCCGGCTTCATTTTTAATACACGTTTTTTGGCCTTCTTTTTATTCGCTCAAGTAATGGCCAGTTTATTTAATAAAGAACTGGTAGAGAAGGCGGTTTTTTGGCTTATTTGTGTCGGTGGAATCATTGTAACGGTGTTTGGGTTTTTGCAGATGACGATTTTTCCAAAGGATTTATTGGAACATATCGGCTACAGTAAATACACGATTTTGCCCTACTACACGATTTCCAATAATACGCACCTCGTGCGCATTATATCGACGCTTCGAGGTCCTAATGAGCTCGGCGCATACATGGTGTTCTGGTTTCCAATTCTTCTTATTTTGACGCTGAAATACTGGAAAAAAGAAGCGAAATATCGATACGTTGCAGTGTTTATGTGGATAGCTTCGATACTTACCCTGTATGGCTCTGGATCGCGCTCAGCATACGTGGCATGCGCAGCAAGCCTCGTTATAACAACCTTTTTAGTAGTAAATAAGAATATAAAGCGGGAGATGCTTATCGCCGCACTAGTAATAGGAGTTATTGGATCGGTACTGCTTGTTGCGGGCCGCAATACGCGATTTGAACAGGTTACCGTATTTCATAAAGATCCAATGGTTAAAACAGCTACCACATCCAATTTACAGCATGTTCAATCAGTTAAGGACGCAGTCACTATTATTAAGGAACATCCTCTCGGACTTGGTGTCGGTACTACAAATGTACCATCAACCTATGGGCCAAAAGGGCTCACGGTTGAAAACTATTTTCTCGATACTATGGTAGAGACGGGAATTATTGGCGGAATAATCTTTATTACTATCTGTTCAATGCTTGGTTATGAGTTATGGAAAGATCAAGACGATAACGTCGCCAAGGCACTCCTTGCAGGACTTATTGGGGTCAGTATCGTAGCGATGCTGCTTCCGGCCTGGGAAGATGAAACGCTCAGTATGCTGCTATGGGGGCTTGCCGGAATCGTAATAAGCAAAAGGACTATTCCAAAAACCACAAAGAATGTTACAGTGTAAATAAGAACAATTTAAAAACAAAACAAATGACAAAAAGATTGAAAAAAGTACTCATTCAATTCGCAGAATATATGATAGCCGGAGGAGCGTGGTTTTGGAGCGGCTACTTTATTATTGTCTTTACGACGCCTCATATTGGCCTCTGGTGGGCGAATCTACTTGGAAATAGTGTCGGACTAAGCCTTAATTTCCTGCTTGAACGAGGCTGGGTATTTAAGGGATCAAAAAATAGAAAGATTACTGATGTAAGCACTAAATACGTAGTATTTACGGCATTTAATTTTCTGCTTAATTATGTAATTTTACGAATCTTAGTGCACTTTGGCATAAAGGTAGCTATCGGTCAGTTTATCGCAGCCGCATTCTTCACGATCTGGAACTATTTCTTTTATAGATTCTGGATATTTAAAGAAACACCCCACCCGAGGAGGATTCGCCATCATGTCTGATGAAACCAGCCAAGTTATCCGTCCAACTAAAAAACAACAGGAACTACTAGCTTTTATCGATGGTTTTATTCAAGAACACGGCTATAGTCCAAGCTATAGGGAGATAATGACCGGCTGCAACTACACTTCTGTCGCAACGGTAGCACTACATGTAGGTAATCTTATTAAACGAGGCCATCTAGAGAAAAGGGATAATTCTGCTCGATCGCTGGAAGTGATCACTAAAGTGAGCGCAAAGCCTCTGGCGGTAAATGCCATTAAGGTATCAGAGGAAAAATGGCTGATTGATCTAGTCGAAGCAAAATTTAAAAATATAGAAGATTTTGCCAAGCCACCGAAGAAAGATTTAGACGGGCTCTATGTATTAGTGGGGGCACTGAGAGTGCTTGGCATTGATGGCGCAGCGCAGGGTTTTTTGCCTAAACTTGCGATTTTGAAAGAAAAACTTAAAAATGAATATGAATCATAGGAGCGGTATATGAAAAAAGAACTAGTAACTACAGGTTTGTTAACGGGTGGTTTTTTCCACTTTGCGAGCACAGGTCCTAGTAGCGGAATTTCAAAAACATCTGTTCTTGCAATCTATCTATTTACCCTATTTGTAGTACTTCTAATGTACGCAGCAGAGTGGCGTATTTTTGTAAAAGCAGGGCAGAGCGGGTGGAAGGCATTAATTCCTTTTTATAGTGCTTATATACAGTTTAAAATCGCAGGGCTGAGCGGATGGTGGGTGCTGGCGCTCATGGTTCCGCTAATCGATATCTATGCCGCCGTCCTGTTATCGCTCGGTACAGCCGAAAGGTTTGGCAAGGGCACTATTTTTGCAGTGCTGGGGCTTCTTGTGTTTGCACCAATTGGATATACCTATTTGGGATTTGGAAAAGCCAAATACCAAAAATAATTAAATAAATATGCATTTTCATCAAATTCGTCTGCTTTTTGTGGCGATTTATTGACGTCAAGGAGTTTTATCTCTATAATCAGCTTTCGTAATTCGGTGAAAAACTGACGTACCTTCCAACTTTATTCCGGGGTAGCTCAGCGGTAGAGCGGGTGGCTGTTAACCACTAGGTCGCTGGTTCGAATCCAGTCCCCGGAGCCAAGCATAAGCACTATGACCATCTATGAAAATAGATGGTCTTTACTTTTCAATTTATTTTAATATACTTATGCTTAGAACTAACTAAATAACAAAATAAATAGAAGGAATATATCTACGATGAGCAAGACAACTGGTAGCACTAATAGTAGGGGCTTCGCGCATATAGAAATTTTATTCTTCATTGGCGTAGCGGTAATTATAGCTATAGCAGGAATTACAATTTCAAAACACAACGCTTCAACTAAATCAACTGTTCCTGTTAACACAAAAAAGGTAACTGCCGTAGTGAATAAGCCTGCAACATCAACAAATACTACGACCCCAAAAACAACCACTGCACCTGCAACATCAACAAATACTACGACCCCAAAAACAACCACTGCGCCAGCTCCAGCGCCAGCGCCAGCTCCAGCACCTGTACCACCACCTGCACAACCAACTCTAATTAGCACTTTAACTGATAAAGTATCAGAAATTTTAAATACAGGCTTTCTTTCCAGTGCAGTAACGGTGGAAATAGTACCGCTATACCCCTCAGGAGCCACGGGTCGACCTCTAGTTTTTAGCTTTAACGGACAGACTTATTTTGCGTTCACTGAAGGGTACGTCGATAGTCTATTTAGGAGCGGCTCAGCTGCAACTATCGCTGGCCAGATGTTCATTATGTCAGCGAGTGGTACATATACTCTAACGGATGTAAGCATACAAAAAGAAGGTAATATGCTAGCCTTGAACGCATCAAACCAGATCGAACAAGTTGGATTTGCACTGCAATAGCAATACGAATAGCACGATATTCACAGACCCAGTTCACGGTTCAGGTTGGTCAAACAGTAATGGGTTCAACAGTAAATCTAAGCTCCTCTTTGAGTCAATGCATTATTAGACATGGTTCGAAAATCCGACTCGAGCCCGAGTCAAGCATAAGCATATGACCATCTATGAAAATAGACGGTCTTTTCTTTTCAATTTATTTCAATATACTTATGCTCAGAACTAACTAAATAACAATATAAATAGTTGGAACCGCCAGAAATGGCGGTTCTTTCATTTCGCCTCTATAACTTGATTCTAACCCAGTTCTTATTATTTATGAAAAATTGTAGGAACATCTTTATAACCGCCTTTATCAAATCTACCTACACTAAAATGGTATAGGATGATGAGCGAGTTGCCACAACCAGATACTAATCAGAACTATCACAATAAATAAAACGACAGCACCAATTAGCAATGTGATCTTTAAGCTTCTTACCGACTTGGCTTTAGTGACCTTGTCTTTTGATAAAGAGCTTTTTCTACTAAAATAGTATAAATATAGCAGGAATGATCCAATAACCGCGTAAATACCATAACGAACTAGGTATGGCTGGTAGGTAATTGATATTGGATTATTTTGGTTAAAAAAATTATTCGACTTGACTATCCCGTAAACGATAGAGGCTATACCGATAATAAGGATGACGTTTGGATATACAATTTTCTTAATAGTCATTAATTTTTTCCTTGATTATATACATATATTGTATCCTCATATAGAGATTATTTCCAAACTCATTTATAAAGGATTTTGATGCTGCATTATCTCTTTCGATTAAGCTAGACTGGTTATTCTTGCTATACTTATTGAAATGGCAAAGATTTTAATAATTCACGGAGAAGATAACACTCCAGAATCTAATTGGTATATGTGGCTGAAAGGCGTACTTATTGGACAAGGTCATCAAGTATGGCTTCCTGATTTGCCAGACGCAGATAAACCTAACGCTAAAACATATAATAAGTTCTTATTATCTAATCCAAATTTTGTTTATGACGATAACACTATATTAGTAGGTCATTCATCGTGTGCTGTAGAAATACTAAATCTATT
>CAIRQE010000124.1 GCA_903880655.1 uncultured bacterium | reverse complement strand
TTGTAGTGATCTACTCCGGCTCCAGAAATATAATTATCAATTGACTCGGCTCTATTTTTTATTTGTTGCCAATTTTCAAGTTTGCCAAGCTGCTTTTCGGCGCCACCAGCCAACTCAGGGGCAGCTTCTTTTTCCCATACGCTCCATTGATTATAATTGTTACCCTCGACCTGATGACTTGCAACGCTAGCTCCCCAAAAAAAATCGTTATCCTTCATGCAGTTATTGTATCCCAACCAATACTATTAAGCTTTCGATGTGCGGTGTTCTTGGGAAAAAGTTATATCCCTTAGCACTTTTGATCTTAAACCCACCCTCAACTAACATTTTTATATCTCTTGCTTGGGTACTTGGATTGCAGGATAAATATATGATTTTCTTTGGTTTGGACTCTATTAATTTTTCAACAACATCAGCATGGAGACCTGCCCGAGGAGGATCGACGATCACAGTCATTCCATTTTTAATAAAATCTAGAGCATCTTCAGAACGAGCCTTTAAAACTTCAACTTTTTTCAAATTTGCGGAATTAATTTTTGCTATACCAATGGACTCTTCATCGCTATCAATTAAAATTAGCTTCTTATCCCCTGCGACGCTTAAGCCGATACTGCCCACACCTGAATAGTAATCAATTACATCCGTATCTGTTTTATCAATATTTTTCTTAATATCAATTAGCGACTGCTCATAAACGGGAACATTAACTTGAAAAAAAGATCTCGTCGTATAGAGGAACGCGCCGTTCGCTAAATCATCAGACAACATATCTTCACCAAAACTTTTTAATAATTCCGTAGTCACAGACGCTGGACTCTTAGGGTTAGAAAAAATAATTTCTAAGCCTTGGAATTCTTTAGATAAATTATCCAGCTTATCTGCGCAACTAGGATCCTTTAGAAATAAGCTGGCAAACACTTCTCCGTCTTGCGTTGATCTAAATATCACACTCTTGAGCATTCGTGCCTGTATCTGATTTTTGTTGATATAGGCTATCAACCGTTTCCCTGCTTCATTTATTACTTCAGAAGCTATATCAGATTCAAGAAGTACAATTTTTAGATGCGTTCCTCGTTGATGGAGTGCAAGACTTACTTTTTGCGTTTCTTTATCGAACCAAAAGTTATATTCCATTTTATTTCTATAATGTGATGCTCTTTTATCCTGAAAGAAATCATCCCATTTTACATCAAGCTTTGCTCGTTCAAAAAGTTCTTTCAAGATAGAATCTTTTAGTTTTGCCTCATATTCGTAATCGATGTTTTGCCATGGGCTTGTTGACATATACGTGAGAGGATCGTTAGGAGTAATCCTATTCGGGCTTTCATTGATTACTGCTAAAACAACTCCTTCACACCAATCTTTTTTATTTCGAGTAATTTGAATCTCGACTTTTTCATCATCAAGAGCCCCCCAAACAAAGCATTTTTTTCCATCTGGAAGGGTAGCAAGAGCTTGCCCACCGTAAACCATCTTTTCTGTCGTAACAATTATATTTTTATCACCCATATTTATAAATCTTTTACAGATACTCTTTTTTGCTTAGTAGTATCCCTGTCTCTAACGGTAACTGTATCATCAGCGAGCGTATCAAAATCAATAACTACACATTTGGGAGTACCTATTTCATCCTGTCTTCGATATCGTTTACCAATGTTGCCATTATCGTCCCACATCACATTGTGATATTTTTTTTGCAAATTAACGTAGATTTCTCTAGCTTTTTTGACAAGTTCGGGCTTATTTTTCAAGAGTGGGCTTACACAAAACTTTATAGGTGCTAACTCGGGAGGAAGCTTTAAGTATATTCTTTTATCACCATTAATTTCATCTTCTGTATATGCTTCCGCAAGTACCGCCATCATGACTCGTTCGAGCCCAAAACTAGGTTCAATTACGTGTGGTATAAACTTATTATTACTTCCCTTTTGTATATATTCCATAGACTTTCCAGTTGCTTTTTGTATATTCAAAAGATCAAAATCAGTTCGGTAAGCGAGCCCCATTAGCTCTTCTTTACCAATTGGAAATTCATATTCGAAATCTATGGTTCTTTTGCTGTAATGAGCTCTGTCATTATCTGGTACGTCTAGCTCATGAATTTTCGCAGCATCAAGTCCTAAAGCTTTAAACCACACATAAATATCTGTTCTCCATTTTTCGAATGATTTCTCCCATTCATCCGGGTGTACGAAGTATTCTACTTCCATTTGCTCCAGTTCTCTTACTCTAAAAATAAAATCCCTAGGGCTTATTTCATTTCTGAACGCTTTTCCTATCTGCGCAACACCAAAAGGCATATCTGGATAGATGGTATCAACTATATTTTTATAATTAGTAAATATGCCCTGTGCAGTTTCGGGTCTCAAATAAGCTATTGAATCATCACTATCAATAGGACCTATGTTCGTCTTAAACATCATATTAAACATTTTAGCTTCGCCAAAGGTCCCTGATTTGCCACAATTGGGGCATTTTGATACATCAATTTTATCCGCTCTAAAGCGAGAATTGCAATTTTTACATTCTACGAGAGGATCGGTAAATGTATCTACATGTCCACTTGCTTGCCAGACTTTGGGGTTCATAATAATAGCCGCGTCCACACCGAGAATATCTTCTCTTCCGTCTACGAACATTTTCCACCATAAATTAGTAATATTTCTTTTTAGAGTTACTCCGAACGGGCCATAGTCATAAAAACCTGAAATACCACCATATACTTCGCTTCCCTGATAAATAAAACCTCTTCTCTTAGCTAAGCTTACTATGTCTTCAAGATCTGTTTTCTTTTTTGTCATCAATTTATTATATGTTTAAAACTGATATTCTACAAAACTGTTTAAATATGGAGCGATCGTAGCAGCTATCGAATCACCACCTTTCACGAGCGCTAACCACTCAGGACCCTTTAATAGCGCTAGCCGAAGATACTTAATATGCTCGGATAAAATAGGACCATCTTGTGTTGATTTAAATCCAGCCATTTCATACTCGAACACATAGTGCCCATTTTCATCAAAAGCAGCACCCTCAACCGTTTCCTCAATATTAATTGAGTGGCCAGTAACATTACTCAATTGAATTGCCCACCATACAGAAACTGCTGATAGCGATAATTTCGGATTGTTAAGAGCCTCGAATAGTTGTTTTATAAGATGGAAATATTCCTGCCCAGTTTCGGTAGTCGTATATTTGTTAATAAGCTTAAGGCAGCTATAACCAAATTCAATTTTAGCCAAATCATTAAAAAAACTATTGTATTGCTTATTCAGTCTCGCCGTTGTTAGTGTGCCCAAATCACTTTTACCTTCAATAAAACCTATGTCACTAACAGAAAAGAGTTCTATGCCACCGGCAAGCTTACTTTTTTCTTTCCTTGTCCCTTTGGCAATTAAACTTACTTTACCGAAATCTTTCGTTAATACTGTTAGAATTCGATCTGCCTCAGCATAGTTAATACGTGTTAAAACAACACCTTGTGTATTTTTAGGTATTTTCATAGTGAAATGTACTTACTGTATCAACCAATTGCTGCAAGCTTGTCGTAGCCTTATATAGATATTTATAAATTCCAAGTTGCTTCCAAATTCGCGATTCTAGATTGAGAGATGTTTTTGGCACGCTACTGTGGATTATAACTTTAATATTTGTCCAATCTTCATAACTTCGAAACTCATGCAAGAATTCAATGCCGCTATGCCCTGCGAGCTGCAATTCAAGAATTATGACTGACGGTTTAAGCTCGTCTATCATTGAAATTGCTTTTTGTGCATTCTGCGCTATATAAGCATTATCAACAGCGCCTAGTAACGACCTCTGATATGTCTTTGCTAGAATTCCGTCAGGTTCAATTATTAAAACATTCATATTAAAATAATTACAGAAATGTTAATTGTCCGGATAGTGGTAAATAAAATCCAATCCCCTTTTGTTTTTTGTGTGTAAAATTCTTTAATTCACTTCCGAGTGCTTCAACTAAATGATTTGATATCAAAAGACCGATTGCTGAATTATACATATCCTTAGGAGCAGAAGCACGAGCTGCTGCGCTTAATTGACTAATCTTTCTAATGGATTCTTTCTGAATATAACTATCAGTAGAATAGACGCCAATTCTTTGAAAGTTAGGTGCCGTCTGTTGGGCAGCAATCACGAATCGAGTTCTCTTGGTGCTATCTTGCTGAGCAGCTATAAGGCTTGATGCAAGCCCGAATAAAGCCCCTTTAACCGCTGCCTCATTAGCATAAATTGGCTCCAATTTTTTTGATGTATCTAGCTCAATCTCAACATTATATGCTTGCGCTAACTTATGAAGATCATGGGCTACATCCTGCGCGAGTGCAGATGCAGAAACGCTTGTCAGTGGCAATTCTGATTGAAGTGTATTCATGGCAAAAATTGCATGATCAATCATCATCAGCGCATTTCTTGAAAGCAATACGGTTTCCTGTTGCGCTGATTTATCAAGAGGATTCGATTCTGCGATTGCTTTGATTTGCAAAAAACGCATCTGCAAATCATATAGCAGTAGCGACACGTTATTATCTTTTTCTAAATGTTTTGCCAACATAAAATCTAATAGATTATCTAAACCTCAATAACCCCTATCTATACAGATTATAGCATGCGCTTATGGAGTAAATGTAAGATTGGGGAGCACGGTAGCGTTAAAATCCTCTAAGGCTGCAGCGTTCTCGGACCAAATTTCAATTGTTTTGTCTCTGAGAGGAAGCACTACCATAGTACCGGTTGCTGTTGGTTGAGCCGGATCAATGGCGCCAGTAATCAATGAACCAGTAACTGATGGAACATTTTTAGGGATAAAAGCTGCGATCTTAATTTCACCGCCTGATAGTTGTCCAGTAAATTGGTCCATGGTTTGCGCGTAAGGAACATTAAGTACTTGCATTCGCAGGCTGAAGATATTTGCTTGGTTGGCTACGTCAGGAACGAAATTAGGATAAAAATATGCGTTTACGGGGTTAGCGTTTTGCTGTGATTCAACAATATAGGCACTCCACGTTTTGGGGTAAACAATCTTTACTGAACCAGATGCAGACGGAGAGAGGTACGTTTTATTGGGTGATTTAGCCTCATTTTGATATTTCGTATCATCAGCTGCCTGAGTTTTCTGTACTGCTACACCAACGGCGGTATTAATTAACGAATCAACATTATTTTTATATTTATTCATTTTAGTGAATGACATTAATCCAAAAATCAATAATCCTACAATAATGACCCCGAGAACCAAGTAGATGACTATAGAAAGTGTATTATTTTTTTTAACAGGAAGAAGAGGGCCATTTGGTGGGATATTTTGCGTAATTGGCGGCACGTACGGTTTTTTAGCTATGCCTGTTGGTTCTAAATCTGGTTCCATTATTCTTATGCTACCATAATTTGGCATAACTTTTTAAGTATTATTTTTAATATTAATACTTGTACAGATAAAGAGGACCTTTTTTCTTCTCGTATTTTTTTTTGGGTATCTCGAATGCGTAACTTACAAGTTTAATTGGATGGCTATTTTTTTGTTTGAATATTTTAGAATTTAGTTTTTCCATGTATTTATCTAGTAAAAATACATAGATACCGTCGGCATTTGGAAGCTTTTCGTTCCAAAAATTAGCCCATTTTATAGTAATGTATTCCCTTTGCCTCCAACAGATAACTTTTGAAATCAAAACTAATAGAGGGTTGAGCTCATAGCCAATACAAAATACTTGATTTTTGGCCATAGCTTTAAGCATTCTTCCATCCCCAGAGCCGAGCTCAAGAAAAAGCTCTCCCTTTCGTAAGTCCAGTAATGCGATTGCTTCTATCTTCTCTTTCTTTAAAGTTGGTAGATAGGGAGCTCCAAAAAATATAACCACCGAAAAACTAACAAATAGAATTAATAAGAAAACCGATAACACTTACGAATTATCTCCATTTTTAATGACTAAATCGATGGACTTTTTCTTTTTGGCAAGATACCCTTCGAGCTCATTTATAATTTTTTTTGCTTCTTCGTATTTTTCAATTGATTCCTCTATCGATACCTCGTTGCCCTCAAACCACCGCATTACCTGTTCTAGCTCTTGTTTTTTTTCTGAGTAATCAAAATTTTCATTAGTCATAATTAATTCTTTCCATTCTTATTTACTGATACTATTTGTGCCTCTAAATCAATGTGCTGCGTAGTGATTGTAATTATATCGTTCACCTTTATTGATGCTATCTTTATAATCCTCCCTTCTTTTCTAAGTAAACTATAGCCACGCTTGAGTACGTTGTTTGGGTTATACGCAATTAGCAGTTCCTTGAAATTTTCAATTTTTTGTTTTTCTGTGTCAAATATCATTTGTAAGTTTCGCTTTAAGCTAAGCTTGGCATGCTCGAGCTGATTCTCTTCAGCCTTTATTGGCTTATTCAAATATTCTACAAGTAATGCCTTGGATTGCTGTAGGTACTTACGCTCAAACGGAAGGTCGGGAACCATTAGTTCAGCAGCATTGCTGGGTGTTGAGGCTCGTATATCCGCGACAAGCTCCCCCAGGCTCAAGTTAATTTCGTGTCCAATCGCCACAAGAGTCGGAATTCTGCTTCCTGCAATTTTCCTTACAACCCTTTCGTCGTTAAAAGCACTTAGATCATCATCGGATCCACCTCCCCTAATAATAACCAGCGCATCGATGTCGTAGGTAATTGTATTAAAGTATTCGATTGCCTGCACTATTTCAGACGGAGCTCCATCTCCTTGCACTAATACGTTGTACACTTCTGCGGTTAAAAATGGCCACCGAGCATTTAATATTTTTATGAAATCTGCGTAGGCGGCCGATTGGAGCGAGGTGATGAGCCCAATTCTTTTGGGCGGATATTTAATTGGGCGCTTGCGCTCCATTTCGAATAAACCTTCGCGCTCTAGCTTTAGTCTCAACGCATCAAGTAGTTTCTTAATACTTCCTTCACCGCTCGGCGTAATAGTTTGCACACTTATCGAAAAACCAAATTTGTTATGAAGATGAGGTCTTCCTGCAACTTTAACCACCATCCCATTCTCGAGCGGTCCTGGTAAATGATAAATCGTTCCAAAAAAACTTACCTTAGATTCCTCATCAATTACATCAAAATAGAGCCATTTATTTTTACTAATCCTAAAATTAGCGATTTCACCTTCAATACAAACTATGCCCAGTGCATATTCTAGCGTTTGATTTGTAATTGCTACAAAATCACTTGGGGATAAAATCAGCTCGGGTTGCATCACGATTTGGGGCCTCAGCATGCCCTTTCCTTAAAGCTATTTGGTAATATATAAAGCCTACCGGCAGAAAAAGTACCATTGTTAATATCCTATAGATTAGCGTCGCGGAAAGTGCGAGTGCCTTAGGTACACCTGCTCCAGTAAGTGTGGCTGTCATTAAAGCTTCGTATACACCAATGCCTCCCGGAAGAATAGATACTAACCCTGCGAAGCTTGCGACAGCATAAGCTAGAATAATTGCTCCGGGATTAACGAGATGTCCAAGGGCAACATACGCAAGATAAACAGTACCAACTTCAGAAAGGTTCATCATAAAAGACCAGAAAAAAGGTATTTTTAGTGTTCGCCAATCTTTAGCTATTAACGAATAGTCCTTATTGAGGTCTTCGAACAATCGTTCTAATTTGGATAAATCTATAGTATTTCTACCCTTTTTAAATGGTCGAAGAATACTATTTAGGATTCTCGGCAGAAAAGCTGTGAATGCCTTAATCCTATTTTTATCACTAATGATATAGATTCCAATTAGTACTCCAAAAAGTGTAAGGAATGTAATCGAAAGACCGATGAAAAGCGCAACACTACTATGACTTTTGCCACTTCCAAAACTAAGTAAAAACATTCCTATAAATAAAATTATAAGGAAAGAGATGAAAGTTAGCGCAAAGCGCATAACTTGCGCCAGCGTAGATCGTGATGCAGTAATTCCATATCGCCTTAATCGTAATGACAAGTAAGAGAATCCTGCGACTCCCCCGCTCGGAAAGACATGATTAACAAAATTAAGCTCAAGAGCAACTCGATACATAGACTTTCGCGATAAGGTTTCGCCAGTTTGTTTAAAATAACTTCTATACAGTTCTGCAATAGAGTAAAAATTGAATAGCTGCAATGGAACCATAAGTAGAATTATTGAAGCTTTAGCGCCACTCATCTCCCTAAAGCCACTTGTTATTTGCGGCCAAGAAGTATAAATAATAACCCCGAAGACCACGAAGGTAATAATATTTACAATCAATTTCAATCTATTACTAAACATATTGCTTGGACTTAGTATACCTTATCCAGTTATAATCATTTAAACATGAAATCATTACTTTTCTTGGGAAGACAACCCAACCTTGGCATTGCTGAGCTTGAATCGGTGTACGGCGCTGACCATTTAACTTTTATATGGGATAGATTTGTAGCTTCTGACCTGCCTATCGAATCCTTTAATTTAAATAGACTCGGTTCAGTGGTTAAAATAGCAGAGATCATAGATGAGATTCCACTCTCACAAATGAAAGAAATAGATTTTCCGCTTGCTGAAGTTACGAGCAAACATCTAAAGGATAATGCTGTATCTTCCAAGTTTAATCTCGCCATAAGCTCTTACGGAATTGGCATGAATACGAGCGAGCTAACTAGGCTAACCCTGACCATGAAAAAGAATCTTAAAAAAGAAGGCTTTTCGATACGAATTATTCCTAATAAGCATGAGGCCATTTCAACGGCGCAAGTAATACACAATAACTTAACCGACAATACGAAAGGCCTTGAGATCGTTCTCGTACGAAAAAAAGACAGCATCTTGATAGCAAAAACGTATCAAGAACAAGATATCGAAGCTTACACAGCAAGAGATCAAGCGAGGCCATTCAGAGACGCCTTCGTAGGTATGCTACCGCCAAAACTAGCCCAAACAATCATTAATCTTGCAGTTGGACAAACGGATCTTAAAACGATAGAGATATTAGACCCTTTCTGTGGAACTGGCGTCTTACTCCAAGAAGCATTACTTATGGGTTGCCCCACCGTTATAGGTGCTGACTTAGAAGAAAGGATGGTGGATTTTTCTAGAGGCAATATTGATTGGCTTGAGAATAAATTCGATGGGAGCGAGCAATCAATTATCATCGAACAAGGAGATGCAACCTCAACGAATTGGCAAAAGTTTAATTGCGTAGCGGCTGAAACATACCTAGGTAAGCCACTCTCAACAATTCCAAGAAAAGACTTTTTAAGAGAAATTATTGAGCCAGTCAATTTACTTCATAAAAAATTTCTGAAAAATTTGGCCGTACAAATAGCTTCCGGTACCCGAATATGCTTGGCAGTGCCCGCTTGGCGAACAGAAAATAACCAATTTGTACACCTTTCAGTCCTTGACCAATTAGCAGATTTAGGGTACAATCGAATAGCTTTAGAAAAAGTAAGTTCAAAAGATTTACTCTACTTTCGACCAGATCAAATAGTAGCAAGAGAATTAGTAATACTCACAAGGAAATAAGATGTCACACGTTAAAGCAGGCGGAACCAGTAAAAATAACCATGATAGCCCAGGTCAAAGACTTGGCGTTAAGAGATTTGGTGGCCAAAAAGTAAGAACTGGTGAAGTAATTATCCGTCAAGTTGGTCAAACAAAATTAGCTGGAGACGGCACTTTCATGAGCAGAAATTTTACTATTCATGCAGCAAAAGATGGTATTGTATCCTTCAAGCAAAGAGCGTCTCGTAAATTTACAGGTAAAACAGTTCGAAGAACTGAAGTAGTTGTAGAATAATTTTTTTTTACTAGATACTCTAAAGTCTCCTTCCCTGGGAGACTTTTTTTATGTTAATTGCTTTTTAATTCTATCGAGAACATCAACTATGAGAACCTGTGACTTAACGAGATAATCATCCGCACCTAATTCCATTGCGCGTTTTTTATCGGAATCCTGCCCCATAGCGGTTAACATGACAATTTTAATATTTGCAGTCTCGGGTGTGTTCTTTAAAATATCCAATACATCAAATCCGCTTACTTTTGGCATCATAATATCTAAAAGAATTAAGTCTGGCTGGAAATCAATTGCGGCAGCTAGTGCATCTTCGCCGTTGGTTACCCTATTTAATGAATAGCTTTCGTTACTCAACCGTACTTCGTAAATGCCAGCCAAGCTGTCATCGTCTTCAACTATTAAGATTTTTTTCGAATTTGTTACCATTTATGCTTTAATCTTATGCCAATCAATTGATATGTGCAAGTTCGCAGACGCAAGAGTGATAATCTATTTAGCGTTTAGGTAGTCTTCTGCTGCCTGCAGTTGCACGTCTTGGCCTGCCGAAATTTGTGCATCTGTTATTGGAACATTTTTCGTAGGATTGAGTCCGGTCTTATTAATTGTTTTTCCGAGTGGAGTAAACCAGTGAGCTATTGTTACTTTTAGAAGTTCACCATTTGAAAAATTGCTAAATTCTTGGACGCTACCTTTTCCAAATGATTTCGTACCCAAGGTTATCGCCGCGTTATTGTCCACTAAGGCACCGGCCGTAATCTCACTTGCACTAGCACTCCCCCCATTAATTAACACTACCGTAGGGATACCTATTAACTGCCCATTTTGGGGTGCTGCATAGGTTTCTGTAACAATATTATTTGTTTTTTGAATTACTACCGACTGGCCTTGTTTCAACCATTCACTCGAAACACTTTCAGCAGCATCTAGGTAGCCCCCTGGATTATCTCTTAGGTCAAGGATAATAGATTTAACGTGTTGTGATTTAAAATCAGCTGCGGCTTTATCAACAAGCTGAGAAGTATCATCACCGAATTGACTTATTTGTATATACCCTATGTTCCCCTCAAGTGTCTTCGTTACTACGCTAGGGATAGTAATCGTCTGCCTAGTAATAGAAAAATCAATATTTTGAGTACCCCTAAGAACCGCTAATTTAACCGTCGTGCCCGGATTACCTCTAATAAGTGATATGGCTTGATCAATAGTCATACCTGATGTTGAAGTATCGTTAATTTTGATAATTATATCTTGTGCTCTGATCCCAGCTTTATCCGCAGGAGAGCCAGCGATGGGTGCTATAACAATTATTGCACCCTGCTGATCGCCCAATTGTGCACCAATACCAGTAATCGTGCCATTGAGTTGATTATTGAATTCTTTGGCCTGTGTTGCGTCAAAATAAGTTGTATATGGATCACCAGCAGCAGAAACGAGCCCCTCTTTCATTCCTATCATTAACTTATTTAGATCTAATTTACCATCATATTTCTGTTTCAACTGTTGATAAACCTGATTGACGGAGGAATAATCGAGGCTATTGGGTAAGTCTTTATTCTGTTTATTCTTGTTAAAATAATTGATTTGCCAATTGCCATTGCCAAATTGTATACCTGCAAAAAAAACAAATATTACGACTGCCGTTATCGCAAAACCACCAAAAAATCTAGTGTGTTTTTTGAAATTGACTATAAAATTCTTATTTATTTTTTTTCCCATGTAATAGCTAGATTATAACATAAACTCCATTAACATAAGCTCAAAAAAATTAATAAATTTTATGGAAAATGAATGAAGTACATTGGACCAAGTAATGAATTGTCTGCAGAAAGTGTCATCTCGCTCCATACTCCCCATTGGCCGTTCACAGGCCAGTTGTATTGACTTATAGTCACATCTCTTCCATTGACGGCCTCTACGTACATAGCATGCCCATGCTCACTATTGAATGCTATGGCAATATCTCCCTTTAAAGGATTTCTATCAACTGGAATACCGTCAGCTATAGCATTTGAAGGCCATTGTTGGGCATTCCCGACACCGCCCCAGTAAGGCATTGTTCTACCTGACTGAGCAACTTTAAAGGCTGCATAGCTCACACATTCCCTGTTATACATACCCCATGGATCAACGAGTGAATCCTTGGGTGCCTCAGACAATGTAGGCGGATAAGAATTGGCGGAACTATTTACAGTCAAATTATGTTGTGCCCTCATGAGGCTGGATACTGAGTTCATCATTATGAATGAGCTTTGTTCAAAATACCCAAATTTTGATTTATATTCTAATGATGCCCATTGATTAAAATTATAGGTGGCAGTGTGCTGCAATAATACATCGTAGTATGCGTTTAAATTCATATTTTGCTGAAGAAATAAATGGGAAAAAACATACACAACTGAAATAGTAAGCAGGCCAACGTATGACAAAATAATTTTGCTTTCGAGGATACGCTTCATAATCTCTGCATTTAAATTTCTGTGAAAATTTTGAATTAGGGGAAATGAATGAAATACATAGGACCTAAGCCTGAATTGTCTGCAGAAAGTGTCATCTCGCTCCATACCCCCCATTGACCGTTTACCGGCCAATTGTATTGGCTGATAGTCACATCTCTTCCATTGACGGCCTCTACGTACATAGCGTGCCCAAAAGGAGCGTTATACGTAATTGCAACGTCACCTACCTGAGGATTTCTATCTACTGGAATCCCGTCAGCTATAGCATTTGAAGGCCATTGCTGGGCATTCCCGACACCGCCCCAGTAAGGCATTGTTCTACCTGACTGCGCTACTTTAAAGGCTGCATAGCTCACACATTCCCTGTTATACATACCCCATGGATCAACGAGTGAATCCTGTGGAGCATTTGAAAGATAAGCCGGATACCCACCATTAGAACCATCGCTTGCGATAAGAACGGTTCCTGAAGCAGCCATTTGTGCAGCAATTGCTCCAAGTATTTGCTGTTGCTGCGCTCTTAAATCAGCAAGGTGCTGTTGATACGAGGATTCTTGCCCCTGTGTGGTAGCCAGCAATGATGCCACCTGATTTTGGCTTGTTTGCAGCTGTTGTTGTTGAGCAGTCTGTTGATTCAATAAATTTTTCTGATCATCCTGTTGACTTTGTATTTGTGCCTTAAGTGCAATTATTTTTTGAACTGAACCCGTAATACCATCCTTAAGATTTTGAAGATACGTTTGACTATCAACAAATTTAGTAAAACTGTCACTACCGATTAATAATTCAACGGTTGATGCGCCTGCATTTTTATACAGTGTATTAACACTGGCTTGCAAAACTATTTTTTGTTTATCCAAATTTTCTTGAGCTTGATCAAGATCAACCTGTAGGGTTGCTATTTTATCCTTCGTTGCACCAATCTGACTTTGTATACCAGCTATTTGGGCGTTCATAAAAGCTATTTGACCCTTTAGCGTGTTCGAAGTATTAGTAAGACCTTCTAATTTCTGATTGCTTTCATTGATTGCCGCGACAACGTTTGCATTTTGAGCCCTCAAATCGCTAAGTGTACTGGCGGATGAGAAATTTGGCGGCAATAAAATCGCAGTCACTATAACGGCGATCGCGAAACTGCTTAAAATAACTTTTTTAGTGGTTTTTTTTCTTTTATTCATGACTTTTATATTAGCCAGAGCTTGGTTCATAACACTTATATATTAACAAACATGAGCACTTTGGTCAATCAGTGCGCCTACCACGTCTTGAGACGTAAATGCTTCTTCATCGCTAGTAAACTCGAGAAAACACCGACAAAAATTCCAACAATGATTGAACCGCCTACCATTGCTGCTATAATACGAGCGCTAGTGAAAAAATCATAGGTGGCTGTGAATTCTGCTTGATTAGAAATCTTTATCCCTAAAGAAAATATACCCGCTATCACTATTCCGCTAGAGATGAGCCCCGCTATTAGACCATACATGCTGGCTTCAATCAAAAAAGGTCCTCTAATAAAAGTAGGTGTTGCACCTATTAGCTTCATAATTTTAATTTCATCGGCTCTTGTGAAAATTGCCATCCGTATAGTATTAAAAATAATGAGCATGCTTACAAGCGCAAAAATAACAGCCATAATAATACTTGCTAGGGTTATGAAATGTTGTGCAGATGCCGCACGCGCAATCGTCTTTTTCACGTCTGTTTTTCCAATAGTGACACTATCTACTATATTTTCATACTTACTTTCGCTGGGGACTGCTCCAACTCGAGTAATTTGCCCTAAATCAGTTAAACTTACTTCGAGAGAAGCCGGTAGTGTGTTGGTTCCTAAAATCTGCAAGCCCGCGACCAAAGTTGGATCCGACTTAAATGTTTGATTAAACTGTTTTTGTGCTTCAGCTTTCGATACATACGTTACCGACGCGACTGATTTATTCGATTTAAGATCTTGCGTTAGCTGGGTAATCTGACCCTGGCTAGCGGCATCCTTAAGGTAGATCGAGATTTGTAAATTTTTAGATATTTCAGAAATGGCATTTTTAGCAGTAACGTTAAGGACTACTGCTGATGAAATGATAGTTAATGAAACCACCATTACAGCAGTCGCCGCAATAGTAAGCCAAGAGTTTCTGAAAAAATTCTTAATTCCAGAAATGGTTACACGTCGAAAACCAGTAAGCCTCCTGCCCATTATTTGTACTTCCCCCCTGCCTTATCACTTACCACCTGTCCATCACGAATAGTAATCACTCTTCGTTTAAGCTTATTAACAATATCCTGATTATGAGTAGTCAGGATGACGGTAGTGCCATATTTATTAATTTTCTCAAGTACTCTTATGACATCCCAGGCATGGTCGGCATCCAGATTACCTGTTGGCTCATCGGCAATTAGAATTTTTGGCTGCCTGGCAATAGCGCGAGCTATAGCTACACGTTGGCGTTCACCCCCAGAAAGTTCAGAAGGGTAACTTAATTCTTTGCCCGTTAAGCCAACTATATCTAAAACCTTAGGAATCGTTTTTGAAATTTCTTTATTTCCCATCCCTACAACTTCAAGCGCGAATGATACATTCTCATATACGTTTTTATTTGCAAGAAGCTTAAAGTCTTGAAAAACCACTCCTATTTTTCTACGCAAAAGAGGGATTTTTCTATCCTTCAATGTTTCATAGTCAATACCACCAACAATAATTTTTCCTGATGTAGGTTTCTCTTCTCTAGTTAATAATTTTAGGAGGGTCGATTTTCCAGCTCCGCTTGGGCCAACAATGATAACGAATTCCTTAGGCTCAACATGAAGCGTAATACTTTTTAAAGCCGTTCCTCTTTTGTTATAATTTTTTGTTACTCGGTCTAATAAAATCATTCTGCTTTTGATTATATCAAAAGATGACGATAAATGAGCCTCTAAAGGTTTTTATTCAGCGGCAGTAAGTGTTGCCTTTAGATAAGCATCAATGAAAGGATCTAATTTTCCACTTAGTACTTCATCCGGATTACTTGATTCATATTTTGTTCGAGTATCCTTGACTTGTTTATATGGGTGCAGCACGTAATTACGAATTTGATTACCCCATTCAGCTGATAAATTTGGCCCCTTGATGTTAGACAATTTTTCTTGATGCTGTTCAATTTTTAACTGCAATAACTGTGATTTTAATATTTTTAAAGCCGTCTCTCTATTTTGTAATTGTGACCGCTCATTTTGGATAGCGACAGTGATTCCAGTTGGGATATGGGTAATTCGTACTGCGCTATCAGTCGTATTCACGCTCTGTCCACCATGACCGCCTGCCCTATACACGTCAATTTTCAATGTTTTTTCATCTAATTCAAGTTCACTATCGTTCTCTATTTCAGGAAGAACCTGTACCTTCGCAAAACTCGTTTGCCTTAAGTTATCTGAATTAAAAGGACTGAGTCTCACGAGTCTGTGAACGCCGGCTTCGCCCTTAAGAAGGCCATACGCATGCTCACCCTGGATAGAAAACGTGATGGTCTTGATACCAGCCTCCTCCCCATTTGATTGATCAATAATCGACAATTTAAAACCTTTATCTTCGGCCCATCTACTATACATTCTAAAAATCATCTGAGCCCAATCCTGCGCGTCAGTTCCGCCAGCTCCTGCATAAATACTCATCAGAACATCGTGATCATCATATGAACCAGTAAAAAGTAAATCCTTTTGCAATAGTTCAAAATTTTCTGTCAATTTATCCACCATGGAAGCAATTTCTGACTGCAAAGATTCATCTTTCATTTGAAAAAGATTATTTATATCATCTATCTCCCCCTTCAATTTAATCCAAGGATTAATCTGGAGCTGGAGCTTTGAAATTTTTTTGGAATTGGATTGTGCTTTCGCAGTATCGTCCCAATAATTTGGTTGCTCGCTTTGCTTAAGCAAAGTATCCAGTATTTCTTTTTTAGCATCGATATCCAATTGCTCATAAGCTAGGGTGAAATTATTCTGGAGTACAAGAAGCTTATTATTCATATTGATCCACGCTGCTTTAACTAAAAATACAAACTATTAAATTTAGAATGCAGTTCGCCAGCTTTATTTTCATTAATATTTCCGTAAAAGGCCAATACCCAATTAGAGTCTTTTTCTAAAAATCTCTTAGCTATGGCAATTACATCTTCTGATGAAACTTTTTTAATTCTATCCGGAAGTTCATCAAAATTCTCAATTCTATTTTCATACAAAAATGCGTTAACATATGCGTCTAGCACTGACCAGGCGGTCTGGTATGTCCTCTGAAGATCACCAAGAAGTGTTGATTTAGCTTGGCTTAATTCACTTTCAGTAAAATCACCGTTTGCCATTTTTTTTAGTTCTTTGCTGATTATTTTGAAAAGTTCTTCAATATTTGGAGTTGAAACTTCTCCAGATATTGAAAAAAATTGATTGTCTTTACTAAAATAGGTGCTGTAGTCGATTCCGTAGACCAATCCCTTTTCCCTTGCCTTACCATAAATTCTTGAATGCATAGTTCCTAGCAAAATAGTTGCGAGTGCGTTAAACG
>CAIRQE010000123.1 GCA_903880655.1 uncultured bacterium | reverse complement strand
GTTGTTCCATCATTCTCTTCAGAAAGTCTCGTATAGTCACCAAGGTAACGAATTATTTGTGCTTTAACGCCGGTCTCTTCCTCGACTTCTCTTAGGGCAGCCTGCTCAAAAGTCTCACCCTTTTCTACATGTCCTTTAGGAAGGGAATATTTAGCACTATCTAGTTTAATCAATAAAACTTTATTGGCTTTTTGCACAAACCCACCAGATGAAGTTACTCTTTCCATGATTCAATAATAACAAAAAAATCCCTCCCAAAAAGTAGTTTGAGCAAATATCTCCTACTGTTCAGCTTGAAGTTTTTTGTATGAGGCTTTAAGTTTTTCTATTATTTCCAAATAGCCGTGCTTATCCACATAATCCCAAGCAGCTATATAGTCGGTCGCCTTATTGTCTTTGCAGCGAGTAACATCTCTTTCTAAGTGCTTTGGCTTATTGAGTACATCAAGGTAGATGGCTTTATGTACCGCATGAACTGGTATATGTACTAGGGTGTTAAATGCGTGGTTTTTACCAAACAACTCTTCCCATACAGGTAGTAAAAATAATTCATGGGGGACTGCGGTGTTGTCAGTCAATAAACGATGTATCAGTTCATGTGTTAGCGTATCAACGAACACGTCAGGCTTTCGCACTACACCAATAACCATAGGGTCACTGAAGGCGTTGAACCAAGGTGCTATATATACGTCTATGGTGTTTTGGCGAAAAGAAAGGCCAAGTATATCAGTGATTGCTCTAAGTATCTTCTGTTCAAATGGCTTCCAGGCTTTTTGGTATGCTTCGGTTATCGCAGCATATTCCTCATCAGTTCTAAGTGACCCACCATCACCCCATAGCTCGTTTAATGGAACGGAAGCAGCTTCCCGCAGTAGCCAAGCGTCTTTAATTCGAATTTCTGGTATGGGATTTTTCATAGGCTCAGTATATCTAAATATGAAAAGTTGACCAAATCAATGATATTTAATCTGCCGATATCTGGCATTTCTAAAAGACTTTGTATAACGGCATTTCGGTATCTCCTATCAAGTTTTCCGTCCGTTGGAATGATGTGTAAATCAATGTCACGATATACCATTGTGCCGTAGGCACAGCTACCGCCAATTAATAATTCACCATATTGCCCTAAAACTTTGAGTAGTTTCGTATATTCTAAAAAGGGTTTGCCCCCATCCTGCAACCTTTTTTGATTATTTAGTAATTCTTTTTTCGTTCATGAACTTTCTATAACAAAAAAACTTCTCTAAACAGAGAAGTTTAAGTATAAGCTGTATTGGAGGGCCAGGTGGGACTTGAACCCACGACACCCTGCTTAAGAGGCAGGTGCTCTAACCAGCTGAGCTACTGGCCCGTGTGTAAAATATACTAAGGAACTTTAGCAAACTACCTCTGTAATTGCAAGTACCCTTGACGAGATGTGATACGATATTATCAGTTCTAAGCATAAACAAATTAAAAAATAAGGGGAATTTATATGTTAAATGGATATACAACTACAACAACTACAACTACTACAGGAACCGCGTCTGCAGGTATGCTCGGGGCACTCATAGTTGCAATGCTGGTAACAGTTTTGGTGGCTTGGGCTATTATGGCTGTGGCTGGTTGGAAGATTTTTAAAAAGGCGGGAGTAGAGGGTTGGAAAGCTTTGATCCCATTCTATAACAACTATTTATTTCTAGAAATTGGTGGATATAATGGCTGGTTGTTCGTTTTAATATTCGTTCCCTACGTGGGCTCCCTCGTGGTTGCGATTTTAATGGCTCTTGGACTTGCGAAGAATTTTGGCAAAAGTGTCATGTTCGCTATTTTCGGACTTCTAATTTTCTCAATAGTGGGATATCTGATGCTTGCCTTTGGTAGTGATAAGTATCTAGGTGGTTACTACGGCCGACCAAGCAAACGGTAATTTTAGTTAATGTAATAACCCAGGCTGGTATTTACCTCACCTGGGTTATTTTAATTTCTGCTACAATACCAGAGTGAAATTACTTAATGGATCAGAAATAGCAGGCTTCATTAAAGAGCGACAGGCCTTCCAGGTGCGCTCTTTGAAGCAATCTCAAAAAGTACAGCCAAAACTTGCTATTGTTTCTTGTTCAGATAATCCTGTCATCTTGAAATACATATCACTTAAGCAAAAATATGGTGAAGATATAGGGGTGGAAGTTGTAGTGCATCAGATAGGTCAAGAAGATGCACTAGGTACTATTAAAAAACTGAATGAAGATTCCTCTATACACGGAATTATTGTCCAATTACCGCTTCCTGATAGCGTTAAAACTGATGAAGTGGTTGCAGCAATTTCTGGAAAAAAAGATGTTGATGCACTTTCGCCTCATTCTATTTTTGAACCAGCCACCCCTATGGCAATACTGTGGCTTCTTGCGGGCTATAACATTGAACTTAAAAACAAACATATTGTCCTCGTCGGACTCGGAAGGCTCGTCGGACAGCCACTTAAAAAAATGCTCGAAGCAGCAAACTATGATCTTGAAGTTGTCGATGAAGATACTAAAAATCCAGCGTCAGTAATTTTGGGAGCTGATGTAGTGATCTCTGCCGTTGGTAAGCCAGGGCTTATAACGTCATCAATGCTCAAAGATAAAGCTGTAATCGTTGACGCAGCCGTCGCGAGTGAGGGTGGAAAACTTGTTGGTGATGTAGCTGATGACGTCTATGAGCGTGATGACGTAACTATTACACCGCGCGTAGGCGGAGTTGGTCCTCTAACGATTTGTGCCCTTTTTGATAACGTAATTAGAGCAGCGCAAGAAAGTGTAAAAAAATGAAAATAGGTGTTTTTGATTCAGGTATAGGCGGCCTTAGTATAGTCAATGCAATTATTGCAGGGATTCCGGATATTGAAGTAGATTTTAAGAATGACGCCGAAAATTTACCGTATGGCACGAAAACTCCTGATGAACTTTTTGCACTCATAAAACCCATATTTCAAGAATTTATAGATGATGGCTGTAAGGTTATTGTTATTGCCTGCAATACGGTCTCAACCACACTTATTGAACGACTCAGAAAAACGTTTACTATTCCGATGGTGGGGCTTGAGCCGATGGTAAAACCTGCGGCAGACGTGACGAAATCAAGAGTTATAACAGTTTGCGCAACACCAACTACGCTTGGAAGCGAGAGATATAAGTATTTAAAAGATAGGTATGCAGATGACATCGCGGTTATTGAACCTGATTGTAGCGAGTGGGCAGCCTTAATCGAAAATAACCAAATGAACAACCAAAAAATTATTGATGCTATCGAGCCTTCGCTAAAGAAAGGGTCAGATGTTATTGTGCTTGGATGCACCCACTACCACTGGATAGAAGATAGTATTCGAGCAATAGTCGGAGACCGGGCAGCCGTCATCCAACCCGAGACAGCAGTCGTCAGGCAACTGAATCGAGTGATCGAACGACTTGGCTAAATTGCTGGCCGCGGTCTTCATAGTTTTTGAACATTCCAAAACTTGCGCAGCCGGTGGACAGTAGTATTACGTCTCCAGAGACGGCGTATTTATTGCAGGTTGTAATGATTTCCTTCATAGTACTGCCGCCCAGTACATAATCATTAAAATTTACTGAAGTAAGAGCTTGCTGTATTTTATTTGCCATAGTTCCTATCAAAACTACTTTTTTAACATTATTTTGTTTTACTGCTTTTACGAGTTCTGTATAATCTGCACCTTTATCTGAGCCACCTAATATTAGTATCTTGGGTTCGCTATAGGCCTCCATTGCAACAATGGCAGTTTCAGGTGTTGTTCCAAAGCTATCATCCACATAGGTAATGCCGTTTACACTTCTGATAGTCTCCAGGCGATGCGGAAGGCCTATGTAGTTTTTGAGTACTTCTTCGACCATATCTTTATTTTCAATTAAATCCCACGTTGCAGTAAGGGCGGCACACACATTTTGTTGGTTATGTGCTCCTTTGAGAGAGATTGCTGATACGGGGCAAATGATATCTTGTTCATTGATGATGATTGAATCGTCCTCAACTCGTGCTCCGGGTTTTTGAAAGAAAGGAATTTTAGCTCCAGTTGAGGTTTGAGCAATTTCAGTCGATACTACGTTTTTGCTGTAGAAAATAATTTTGTCATTAGGGGTTTGATGAGAACAAATGTTTTTCTTGGAATCATAATATTCCTGCAAGTCAGTGTGCCAATCTAAATGCTCCGGTACGACCATAAGACAAACGGCAATTGTTGGGGAGTAGCGCAGGTCAATCAGTTGTGTGTTGCCAAGCTCTAAAACGACCCAATCATTTTCTTGAATATTTTGATTCAATAGTTCGAGTGGAGGTGTTCCAATATTACCGCCCACGTGGACAGTCTTGTTGTCTGCTTCAAGCAGCTTTGCAATAAGGGAAGTGGTCGTACCTTTACCTTTAGTTCCCGTTACGCCAATAATATGTTTTGTAGGGCATACCTTGAAAAATTCATTGGTATTGGAGGTTATTTTTGAAAGAATCGAAGACCCATTTTTTGCCACTATTTCATTTGGATGTATGCCCGGTGAGCGAACGAGGACGTCATAATTATCTAGATTTTCTAAATAGTGTTCACCCAGTACTGCAGTAGTGCCGTCAGGTACTTCTGTGCCCATATCGGCATCATGAATAGTAAGCTCAGCACCACTATTTTTGAAATAGTGGTAGGATGAATAGCCCTGCTTGCCAAAACCGAGAATCGCAACTTTCATTTTTTACTTAGAAATTTCTTTTTTAACAAGTTCCTCAACTTGTTTTGGCGTCATCTCAGCTTTTAGAACGAATGCATTAATACCAAGTTTTTCAATCTTTGCTGGAATTTCTTGCTCGCCCATATTGGTGAGTACAATGACGGGGATATCTTTACCCCAATCGGTTGCGCGCATAATTTCGAGCATTTCATCACCGTTCATCTCGGGCATCATAAGATCAAGCAAAACCATATCTGGCTTCATCTTCTCGATCATATCGAGCCCTATTTTTCCATTTTCAGCAGTTTCTACTTTGTAGCCTTCTGACTCGAATTTCATTCGATACATTTGAGAGATCGCGGGGTCGTCTTCTATGATTGCTAATTTATGACTCATAAAAATATCCTTTTATCTATGTATAACGATACAACAAAATTACTCGTTGAGCACCTCTTTAATTATTTCTACAACTTGCGAAGGGGTGTGCAGTACTTTTAGAATATAGCGATTAACTCCTAAGAAACGAAGATCTGAGGTACCTTCACTCTTATTCATATTGGTTAAAATAATAACTTTAATGGTTTCACCCCAGGATTTGGCACGCAGGCGCTTAAGCACTTCGTTCCCTGGAAGCTTCGGCATCTTAAGATCAAGCAGCACCAGATGCGGTCGTTCAGTTTCAATAAGCGCGAGGCCACTCTCGCCATCACTGGCTGTTGTTACTGAAAAACCCTGAGCGCTGAGTTTTAGTGCGTACATGTCGCGAATTGCGGTGTCGTCTTCAATGATGGTAATTTTTTGTGGCCCCATATCCTTTAAGGGTAACAAAAAAACAGTACTTAGGATATGCATATACTAATCTTGCAACATAAGCATAATAGTGTTATTTTGAGAGTAGCCATAGAGCGCAGCGTTCTTTTTCAAAAAACATCTTAAATGGGCATTTACAGGATAAGTGACTATTTAAGGTGTTTTTTTATACGTAAGCACCAAAAGAGTCTCTATGGAACGAAAAAAATTTTCCCACCAGTCAAAGTCTAGCGAGTTCGCATCGGCGGGCAGTGAGAGAGTCGCCCAAATTATTACCCGTTCCGCCGAGATGAGTGACGTGGCAAATATGGTTGAGGTAGATTTACGAGCCTTTGCATCAGTCTATGGAGGCTACGATAAAAATGAAGACGAATTAAGAGCAGAACTCACTCAAAAATTCACTAATCGGATAGAACTGGTCGGTGGGCAATATATTAAAGTTGCCGAACGTGACGGTGAAATGGTGGGGTTTATTGCTTGTTGTCCAACATCTGAGGATCCTGAGGATTTTCGTTCTTGGGAAGATAGCACAGATAACGGAACATTAAACGGCACCTATGATCCAAATGGGAAAAACCTGTACATTGTCTCCTTATCTATGATCCCAAGGGGTTCAGCTGAACTCGCTCAAAACATGCTATTTGGCAGTATTCTCTCAGAACTTGTTAAAGGAGATTTTGACCTAGCATATTTTGAAAGCAGAGTTCCTGGTTTACGGCGCTGGATGCGTAGTGAGGCGCGTCGAACGGGACAAGATTTTCAGAATTTGAATGACGAACAAAAAGACGCCTATGCCCTGCAGTATTTCAATCTGAAAAAAGAGAAAAATGGTAAGATGGTACCGAAGGATAAACTTCTGGAAATCTACGATTCAGCTGGTTGTAGATTTGTTGACATCTATAAAGATGCCTACCAAGATGAGTTATCTATGAATTATGGCGTTCTGGCTATCTTCGATAATCCAATGCCCGAACGTGCGCGAAGGATTCCAGTCGTTCGTAAAATGGCCTCGCTGGCCATTCGGCAGGCTGCTAAATCAAATTACTTAATGGAAAAATACTTTTAATGGAAAAATCGTCGTCACGAATAAAGGAATATGCAAAAAACCACCGGTTTTCATTAGCGCTTGGCGCTTTGGCACTCAGTACTGTTGTTTCGATCCCAGCATTTGCTTCTCATGAACATGCGGTCGTAAAAGCACTTCCTGAAGTTGGTGTAGGCCTTGCGGTGACTGAAGGAATGTTTGTTGGCGGTATTGGGCTTATGGCAGCATCACAAAAAAAGGTGCTAACCAAAGAAATATTTTCTAAAAAATATATAAAAGAAGAGATTTTAGGCAAACCAGTTGACTCGAATCGGGGCTTTAGGGCTGGACTCGGCATCAATAGCGTTGGAGCGCTCGGTAGTGGACTAGTCGTAGGTATTGGCGCTATTGAAGCCTTGCCGCCCGCTATGATTGTGCCAAGTCTGGCGCTCGCTGGACTGGATATCGCAGCAACGGTCGCTATTCGTTATAACATCTATAAGGCAATCAATCATCCGGATGAAGCGCAGCATTCATAAAAAACTAGCAATCAATCACGCTTACGCTTACACTTATTCGTAACTATGCATCTGTTTTTCTATGTTTTATATATTGGGCTGGTAACTTCTTTTATTCTCATGCAGGGAGCGCTCGTCTATGCCAGTAATCGCAGAAATACTACTGCTAAACTCTTTTTTCTTTTAAGCTTCTTCACCTCTTTTTGGGTGCTCGCTAATTCACTGGCTGCTAACTTTAAGCTTACTTCATCTACTGATGTTGCTGAATTCGAAGTGTACGCAGACTTGTTCTCGGCAGTTCCGCTCCTTATTGCCTACTGGTATTTCGTAACTTCACTTAAAAAACCTGGGCTTAGGGGAACTGGTTTCTTTTCCTATATCCTTATTCCGCTGCTTGCAGTCGCAGCAATTGCGATAGTAGTAACCGGACAAGCAGTGCGCTTCAGTACAGATCCGCACTTTTCTATTATCTATAAGTCCGCCTTCAACTACTACGGGATGTTCATCGGTATAATTTTCATTTCTACGCTTGTTTGGCTTGGAAGATTAGTGCACCAATCTAAGGGGTCAGATAAAGAAAGATACAAAAGTCTTTTATGGGGTATATCAGTCGCCGGACTCTTCTTAATATTTGCAAATGTCGTCTATCCCTTATTCGTCGGAGGAGACAGTGAAATTATTACAAATCTATCCTACGCGGGGCTACTTTTGTTTATATTTTTATCTGCGCGGGCTATTTTTCTCTACCAGCTATTTAACATTCGCTTTATTGTTGCCCGAGTTATTGCCTACGCAATATCTATAGGGTTTGTAACAAGTGTTTTTATTGGCGGCAGCATTCTGATCGGTAAGATATTCTTTGGTCAAAAACTCAGTATGACCAGTTTACTCATATTCGCCTTTATTAGTGTCATCACTGCCATTAGCTATCGTCCTGTGAAAGCCTTTTTCGATAAAATATCCAATCGCCTTTTTTACCAAGATGCCTATGACCCTCAGCTATTACTCAACAGCTTAAATAAGACGCTCGTCTCAACCGTTGAACTTGAACGATTAATGACGCAGGTAGCTGAAACTATAGCCCGAGATATGAAGATACGTTTCTGCAACTTTGAAATATATGCAACTGACGGAACTCTGCAGCATCATATAGGAGAACAGGTAGTTGAACTTAGTCGAGATGAAGAAAAAGAGCTTGCGTCACTCATTCAAGTCTCGCAAGGAGTCAAACGATCAGAAGACGCAGATATAGATGCAGTGTTACAGCGAGGGCTAAGGCGAAACAATATAGATATTATTGCGCCACTTGAAGTAAAGGGAAAAGTTGTTGGCTATATGCTGCTTGGGCCAAGAAGCAGTGGATCGGAATACAATAACAAGGATATACAGGTACTAACGCTTATAGTAGACGAAGTATCTATCGCTGTTCAAAATGCGTTATGGTTTGAGGAGATAAAAAGCTTCAATGAAACGCTGCAAAAGAAAATTGGATTAGCCACCCATCACTTACAGCAAACGAATGAGAAACTTAAAGAACTTGATGAAACGAAGGATGAATTTATTTCACTCGCCTCACACCAGTTGAGGACGCCACTTACTTCCGTCAAAGGGTATTTAAGTATGTTACTGGAAGGTGACGCTGGTAAAATTACCAAACAACAAGAGCAGTTTATAAATCAGGCGTTTATGAGTAGCCAAAGAATGGTGTATCTAATATCCGACCTTTTAAATGTTAGTCGACTAAAAACTGGAAAATTCGTGATAGAGAAAAAAGAAGTTCTATTACCAGATACCGTTGAGAGTGAGATTAGTCAGCTCAAAGAAATGGCAGCCGCAAAATCCCTTAAGCTTCTATTTAAAAAACCAAAAGATTTTCCGGTTATTATGCTTGATGAAACAAAGATTCGACAGGTTATTGTTAACTTCATAGATAACGCTATTTACTACACGCCAAACGGGGGCACGATCACTGTACTGCTTGAAAAGACGGGGTCCTCCATTTCCTTTAAAGTAATCGATTCAGGTATCGGTGTTCCGAAAGACGAACAACATAAACTGTTTGTTAAATTCTATCGGGCGCCGAATGCCAAGAAAGCTCGTCCGGATGGAACGGGGCTTGGACTCTTTATGGCAAAGAAAGTTATCGTGGCGCAGGGTGGTGCACTACTCTTTTCTTCAATTGAAGGAAAAGGTAGCACCTTTGGCTTCACGTTTCCACTAAAGAAAAAAAATTGACCTCTGCACTTCTTATGGTTATAGTAATAACCATAAGTGTAAAATAAAATAGTTTTTTGTATTTGTAAGGATTTTTTATGTCAGAAGAGCAGCCGACGAACGAATCAATGCCAGTTAATCAGGAAAATCAAGAAGTACTTCCTCCGGAAGCACAGCTTGAAGCAGCTAATCAGCGCGTAGCTAATGGTACGGCTTCAGCTGAAGATCAGGCGCTAGTGCAAGGCGCAAACATTGTTGCTGCTACTATGGCAGAAACTCCGGCTTCGTCTGAACCGAGGCCACTTGGAGATAGAGTCATAGTTGATGACTTATATGGCCCCGTTACTCGACAAATTCCGGTACTTGAAGACAATGTCGCTACAGCTACTTTTGGCGGTGATCAGGCTTCCGCACAACAAGAACTTAAAACTGCTCAAGATATGAAAACATATCTTGAAGGTCGTGACTATACTGACGCAAAAGGGAAACTTCATGATGCTGTAACGGGTGCCTTTAAGTCTATGAATGACGCCAATGCACGTCCAGAATCACAGACACAAACCTATGAATCTATGACTTCTGATCAGTTAATTAGTAAATTAGCAGACTCCCTGGAGCATGGAGATCGAACAACCAGTATTGATGTGCAAGATGCGCTTATGGAAAAAGTTATTGCCATGAGCGGGGCAACCGATGATGTTAAGGAGCGATTACTCGATAGCTATATTAAAAGAGCGGAAGCTCAAGTCGCATCAACTTCAGATAACCCAGCAGATTTTAAAAATGATTCAGCGCCAACTGAGCCAACGACTCCTGAAGTTGAACCAACCGATCCTGAAGATGCAGGAGATAGTCCTGAGTCACCAGCACCTGAAGATAGTCCAGCAGGCGAAGAGGCAACTCCCACTCCTGAAGTTGAACCAACCAATCCCGAAGATACTGGAGATAGTCCTGAAGATACCGGAGAAACTGAAGGAACGTCAGAAAGAGATAAAGCATTAGACCAACTCCGTGAAGACATTGATAAATTAAAAGCTGAGCTCGATAGACTACAGGAAGAATGGGATCGCCTAAAGAATGGTGAATCAGGCGAATCAGGTGAAGAAGAAGAGGAAGAAGAGGAAGAAGTAGAGCCAACTGAAGAAATGGCTAAAAGCCCTGAGGCAGCTGCAGCTGAATCAAGAATCGCGTACTACGAAGCGAGTAGCAATTATGCAAAGGCTAAAATCGCAGCAGAAGTTATGTTTGCCGGTGCTGAGAAAAAAGCAGCTTTCGAAACAGCCGGAGTGGCGCTTAAAGAGGCCCGAGAAAAATGGCTTAGTGCAGAAGCGGATCTAGTAAGAAGCGCAGATAGAATGGGAGAAAATCTCCAGGCTATAAATAACCAAGAGCGGACAGAAGCGCAGGGTATTCTCGATACTTTACTTAAAGCAAAAGAAGACGCTGGTGACGATTACGACGGAGGCCTTGAAGCACAGATTGCTGCACAACAAGCAAATCTCGCTAGGATCGATGACTACGACAGTTTAATTGCAGAACATATTTCTAGTCGTGAAGCACGAATTCAAGCATTTGCCGTAGGTGAGCTCACTGAACTTAGTAAGCGAGTTGATGATGAAATGCTTGCAGAGCGAACTCGCCGACATCCAAAACTTACAAAGATAAATAACTGGCTACAGAAACATCCAAAGACCAGAATCGGTGTTGGACTAGGGCTTACCGCCGCCGGTATAGTCGGAGCAGCTACCTTTAACGCACCACTCGTTGCTTTTGCGACCGGAGCCAAAGCGGGCTTGAGCGGTTATGGTTCCTACAATGCCAGCCGGGGAATTGGTGAAATGATCGCATCTAAGAAGATGAATAAGACACAATTGGCGACAATTGACGATTATCTCGGTGCATCAGATAGGCAATCAGCCACGCGACGTAATAGTAAGCGACTCGGCGCAGCAGTAGCAGTAGCCTTAGCGGCAGCACCAGCTATCATTGCGATGTCAGAAGCGCACCATGCAGCAACGGCAGTGCATTCTCCAGGTACTACTCCACCACCTCCACCCGTACCTACGAGTACTATAGCGGTTACCCCTCAGGGCGGTAGTGAATATCCCTGGACATTTGGGATGAATACACTAGGAACTAATATCTCAGCACCAGACACCTTGAATAAGATTGTAAATAATCCATTTGGAATTAAATTTGTTGGAAACGGACTTGGCGGTGGACAAGGTGCAATTGAGAGCGTGATGATCCCAGGGCAAGGAACATTTACGGATTTCGCACACATTAACGGCGCTATCGCTGCAATAATGGGTAAATAATAGGGGGCAACTATGGCAACAATGACAAAAGAAGAACTTATAGCAAAACTAGGCATTGGTAGCGTTGACTCCGCAACACAAGACAAGATGCTACAGAATGTTGGTGCAGCAGTTTCAAGTAGAATCATGAATAGAGTGACCGAAAAGTTATCTGATGAAGACCTCGATACGCTCAGCGACATGATAGACCGTAATGACGATGCGGGGGTAGAGAATCTTATAAAGTCTAAATATCCAAATTATGACGAATTCGCCTTGCAAGTTGAAAACGAAGTTATTGAAGAACTCGCAACTGATGGCGCTCGATTACGATCAACCATGGCGACAGCGAGTCCAGAACCCGTAGCGTAAGCATAAGTAATTTGACTAACCTATAATTTTATTTCATAGAGTATTGACAATTTGCAATGCTTGTGGTAATATATGTTAGTCCTGAAACAGAGGTGCGCGAGAGGTACGCTGAACGGAGGAACCCTTCTACTAAGTTAAACTTCTAACCTGCTAAAACAGGTGAGTGCACAACAAGAGGTACGGGCTCTGTTTTGGTAAATTAACAAGCCAGACTAATGACAGTTTAAATACTAGTATTTCTGGTATTCGATGAACGCAGTAATATGCCCTAAAACAAGTTTTTTAGGGTTTTTTGCTGTGTTTGTCGACAGCTTTATGCAAATAAAGTGGTCCAAACCAGTAAATAAGTATCTGTTATTCATATTTTTATCCAAGTAGTACTATCGGAAACGGCAATTTAGTATTGTATGGCTATCCATACGATACTAGTTTGTCGTTTCCGAAGGTTATACACTTCCGGTACGAAAGAGTGGCAATCCCGCCATTCGATTGTTCCGGTTGCGGAACACCAACAATCCACACCATAAGAAGGTGTGGCGACCAAAGGAGGGACGCCATGGTGCGCCCAACCAAAACCCAAGCAGTGCTCATCAAAGAGCTGCAGGAGCGGCAGGACGTTCTCGAGGCGAAGCTCTCGAAGGTACGGACCCGCAAGCATCACGAGTTGGCGAAGATCATTTCCCAGCTGCTCAGTGATGTAAAGGCAATGAAGGAGCAGATTTCTCGTCTTGACGAGAAAGACGCAGTCAGCCCGATCTTGATTGGACAGATTGAGTCGCTCAAGAATGCTGATGAGGTACTCAACCAGCGCATCACTGTGCTGGAAGAGGGGCAGATCAAGCTCGCTGAGCTTACTGCCACCACGGCGCGAACAGTGAAAGAGCACGGTGACGTGCTCGACACCCACAGTGGTCGGTTGAACGCCCTCGAGGCGGGAGCTGGCAGTTTCGCTGTGGCAATGTCGCGTGCGCAGGCACAGATTGATGCAATCAGAGCAGGACGCACTTTCAACTGGATCGCAGCCGTTATTACGGCAGCTACTGGTTTGGCGGTGTACTGCTTCTGGTTCATCTCCCACGATTTTGGTGGGGCTGTACTGAACGCTCAGCACCAGGCTACCGGTATGACGGTCCGCTCGCTTCTCAACACTGGTTGGGGAGACGCGATCGCCTTATTGGTGGTTCTGCTCTTCAGTGCTGGAATCGGGTATCTCTTCGCGAGTGAAACCGAGCCCAACTATGGGGCAGTGGCTTCGGCCAGTGCAGAAGCAACCGTCATCACGGCTCCGGCCGCGCGGTCAACGCTTATTGGATCGTCACGCCCTTCGGGTGCGGAACCGACGAGCGTGCGATAATCCTCTAGCCAAATCGGCTGGGGGCGAGAAAACCATCTCGCCCCCAGCTCGGGGGCAGGAAAGGAAGCGCAAATGCGACGCAAGCAAGGTCCCATCCTCGTCATGTTGGCGGGGCTTCTTGCCTTCGTTATCGTAGCCCTCGGGTTCATCGGTGCGAAGGCAATGGCAGTACATCACCCTCCGGGCGTGCAATTCGCGTGCGGGGATGTTGGCGTCAAGCCAACGTTCCTTGCATACGATGCTGCTACGGCGGGCCAGAATTTTGGTCCGTCTTCAACGGCAACGAACGTGGCTTTGGTCGAAGCTGACCTCCACCTTCGTCGTTGCACTGACCCAGCCTTGACTGTTGCTCACGCAGCATACTACGACGTCGATGGGCTTAGTCTACCGATGACGCAGTTGCAGTTTCAGGCTGCAGTCCAGGATGAGTTGCAACACCCCACAGTGGTGTGGAGAAATCGGGTGCGAGCTATCGAAGCCTATGAGGCTTCAGCAAGTTCGCTCACCCTTTCCCAGTCAACTGCCAATTACCAGACGCTGTACTTCCAAAAGGGAGCATCAGCGTGGGTGATTCCGCAGCTCGCATCCTCGACGATGATCAGAATGCCGGCAACGGTGTTTGTGATTCGTCACGGTAGCGTGGTGAAAGAGTTGAAGTTGAATTGTGGCTACCAGCCGCATGACATCTTCCCGAATGGTGTGATAACACCGCCAGTTTCACCACCTCCAGTGGTGCCGCCGACGCACAGTTGTCCACCCCAGTGGCCGTATGGCACGTGGCCTATCTGCAAAGATGGTCCGAGTCACGACCCACTGGTGAACCCCGATGTCCCGGATCAAGTAAAAGGGCCAGGTACAGGCGTGACTGGTCCGGCAACACCGCCGGTCGATTCACCCTGTGGCTTCGCTACTTGTCCGACATCACCACCACCAACAGCACCACCGAGTGGTCCAGGGCCGGTAACATTGCCGCCCCCAACTACTCCTCCGGTGACGATTCCGGGAATCAGTCATGACCCTCCGGTCACGACCCCGATATCGCCACCACCTCCACCGTCTGCATAGACGCCGGAGGTTCCTGGAGCCGGGGTGGTAGAGCGTGCAGATAATGCACATAACCGCGTCAGCGGTCTCTGCCACCCCATGGGTGATGTGTTTTTCGAAGATAGTAAATATGAATAACGTAACTTTTAGTTGCGCAGGTTGAGCCTTTTATCGATAACCTTGTGGCGTTTTTAAACGCCCCCGAAGTTTTTCTTTATGAGCGCTCCCTGCGCTTCTCAACCATTTAATTTGTCATTAGTGTGGCTTAGGCGAAGTAATTCGCTGCACACTTCAGGTTCCTTAACAATTAGTTTTAGAGTAACGATCAGTAATAAAAACGTTAGTTGATACCTATCTTTTAAATAGGTACTAACTAACCTTTGTAAATAATGAATAACAACCCCAATTGAATAAGGAGGTGAAGTATGAAGCGACGTATATCCTTTATGCCCAAGAAAGTATTAGCATTTGTACTTGTTGCAGGAATCTCACTTGGTGTGAGTGTTGCAGTAGGTGCATGGTCTCCAGATCGACCTACCTATACGGTAGCGCATCCAGCTGACCATGTTACATTTGACTCAATAACAGATAACCCCAACTATGGTGATGAACGAGCTTTCTTTGATGCAAAGCCTGTAACAAACACTACTAGTGGTGGTTATAACGACAATAACAAAGTAACAGACGGCGAAGAAATTTTAGTTCGAGCCTATGTTCACAATAACGCAGCCTCATCACTCAATGGTGCAAACTTTGAGGGTGCAGGAGTTGCCAAGAACACGAAAATTCGTGTCTATCTTCCAACTGCAGCTGGTACTGCTTTGCAGTCCAACGCATACGTTAGTGCAGATAATGCACAACCCCAAGTAGTCACTGACTCTACTGCGTTTTATGGTGACAGTAATTTTACTGTTTCTTATGTTCCCGGTAGTGCAATTGATTACAACAACGCACATCCAACCGGTATGCCACTTGCTGACTCTATTGTCACAACTGGTGCACCACTTGGATACAATACAGCGAACGGAATTTTCCCTGGCTGTTTCCAATATGCAAACATCGTAACCTTTAAGGTTAAGGTGCATATGCAGACCACTGATTTTAGTGTTACGAAGCAAGTTGCTATCCCAGGTTCTGGAACGTGGAGCAAAAACGTAACAGCATCACCAAGCGAAGTTGTTTCTTACCAAATTGGTTTTACCAATAAGGGAAACACAACACTTAATGATGTTGTAGTCCGTGATAAATTACCTGCACATATGAGCATCGTTCCTGGTACTACTAATCTTTTCAATGCTAATCACCCAAGCGGAATTTCTGCAGGTTCTGATGGTATTGTAAGTGATGGTGGTATCGACATAGGAAACTATGGTCCAACGGGTAATGGCTATGTTCAGTTTAAAGCAACCGCTCCGAGTAATGACAACCTTCAGTGTGGTGTTAACACCATAACGAATATTGCCGAAGCTCGAGTAAACGGTGAAGCTACTACTGACACTGCAACAATCACGATTACTAAAAACTGTCCTAATCCTCCACCGGTCATCCCAGCGTATAGCTGTGATGCGCTGACGCTTGCCACTACTGGCACGCGTACGGTGACAGTAACGACTGCGTATTCTGCAACAAACGGTGCAACCTTAAACAACATTAGCTATAACTTTGGTGACAATACGACGCCGCTTATAACTAACAAGACGACGGTTGACTACACCTTTGCTGCTGATGGCACCTACACTGTTCGTGCAACACCAAGCTTTAGCGTCAACGGTAAAACGGTGACTGCTGACAGTGCAAGTTGTGCGAAGGTAGTAACGTTCCAACAAGGAACACCTGTTGCTCCTATTGTTACAACGACAATGCCAGATACTGGTCCAGGTCAAACAATCGCCCTCTTCGCGGGTGCGAGTGTACTTGGTGCAATCGGCTACCATTTCTGGATGATCCGACGTCTTTCTAAGAAGTAAGACTGAAGTAATTCAATGGAAGCTGTGGATAACCACTAGCATGTTTGTTAAAAACATGCTATGGTTATCTTAAGTGATTGAGCACCGACTGACCGCTCTAAAACTCTAGTGAAAACTAATAAATCGAGACCCTCCCACAAGGGGGTCTCTTTTTATGGGTAGACAAGTTACCTCTGTTTTGATACACTTTCTGAGCAATTTTGGTCCCATCGTCTAACGGTTAGGACACCAGGTTTTCATCCTGGCAATAGGAGTTCGATTCTCCTTGGGATCACCAAAAGCGACCCTTCATTTTGAAGGGTCTTTTTTATTGTTATTTAATATTCCTTATGGTTAACTAAGGTTAGAATAACTATAAATAAAAAATAGGACAATATAGATGAAAATTAGAAAACTAAACCAAAAGGGCTTCTCTCATTTTGAAGCTATCGTACTCATTGTAGTACTTGTAGTAATAGGCTCCGTCGGCACCTTTGTCTATAGCAGGATGCATAAATCTCATGCAGGAAGCCAGGT
>CAIRQE010000122.1 GCA_903880655.1 uncultured bacterium | reverse complement strand
TACACCATCATTAGATTTGTAGGATTGCTTGAGGTCATCAGGCTTAGTGTCAAGCGGTACTTTGCCGCCTAATTCTTCACCGAAACGCTCAACCAATGCTGGACGGCTCATGTAAACCTTACGCCATACGGCTGTTACTTCTTCCCAAGTTCTAGCAACTGTGTGTCCAAAGTCTTTCCAATGGACATAATCAACAGGGCAGCACTCATACTCAATTCTTTCTTGAGATTCGTTTTCAACGCCGCCTTCTGTTTCAGCTTCATCACTATCTTCTGTGATTTCATAGCCATCTTCAGGTTCATCGGCTTGTTCACCTACAATATGCGGTTCATAACGCACCCAAGCTACACCACGACCACCTAATAAGCGGTCTAGCACAGCGTTATTCATAGCCGATTTGTAGTCACCATAGTGTTCTAATTCAAATTCCAATGCCCGTTCCAGCATCATTGAGGCTACACGACCAATAGGGTCGCTATCTCTAAATCTACGGCTTACATCAGGTCTAGGAAGTCTAGCAAAGATAGCAGGCTGAATGGTTTGGACATTTGACCAAAGGATGTTAAAGCGTGCATTAGGATTGCGGTCATAACGACTGTCATCTTTATATTTTTTAACAATGCGGTCAACTCTGGCTTCCCAACGCTTATATGAGCGTTCATAGCCCATAACTG
Source organism: uncultured bacterium (assembly GCA_903880655.1). Taxonomy (GTDB): domain Bacteria; phylum Patescibacteriota; class Saccharimonadia; order Saccharimonadales; family CAIOMD01; genus CAIOMD01. Next base: position 1,823 of record CAIRQE010000122.1, on the reverse strand, counting down.
TTTTGTACCAATCTTCGTAACTGTGGTCTACAGTTGCCTTATCATTCGCCATTAATATCTCCTATTCACTATCGTTTTTGTGTCTTTCCACATATCGTTTAGTGATACTTCCGTCTGTCCTACAAACAGCCCCTTAATCGAGTCGTCTTTCTGGGGAATTCTTGCTTCTTCAGTCCAAGCTATAGCTGCCATCCTGGCACTATCTGCGCCATGTGATGTCCAGTCATGCTTAGGCTTATCTCTAAATACTTTTCTATCCTCATCATATTCACGCTGATATTGGCGCAAACATTCAATGCCATCTTCACATCTAGGGTCAAACCAGCTTCTCAATAACATCATGCGAGTTGCTTGAATTCCGTCTTGAAGTGACAAATTTGGCACAATCTTTAATGATTTTAACTGAATTTTCAAAGAAAGTTGTTCAATTATAGACTTTCCTCCACTTGCTAGTGTTTTTGCCCTAGCGTCATGGGGTAAATAATGAGTTGTATATTTGACTCCATATTCTTCTTCTTTTTGGGCAATATACGCTGTATAGAATGGGACAGCTTTACCATTACTAGAATGATAGTCAAGGAATCTAACTTCTCCGTGGCAGACTTGCCATGTCCAAATGGTCGTATCGTCACTAAAACCCAAGTCCCAACTACTAAATATAGGGTACATCGGGTCAAACTCTATTGGTCTTATATGACCATTATCAGTAAGCATACGCATCTCAACGCCATATATAGCGCCTAAAATTTCAGCTTCAAAGTCGCACTCAAATTCAGCACGAAATTGACCATCAGTCATAGTCTTTTTAGCGTCTAATAATTCTTCTTGGGGAATAACACCTGTATTGCTGGCTCTAAGCACTTTTACATACCAATCAGGGTCTTGAGTGGCATTTTTATATAGTTCATAGAATGAGTTATGCCCTTTAGGTGTCCCAATGAAAACGGCCCACCCATTTCTGTCTGATAAAAGAGGCCTTAAAATTTCACCCCATAATCTAGGCTTCATATCAGCCGTTTCGTCAATCACTACGCCATCAAGGTAGTTTCCTCGAATTGCGTCTGGATTATCGCCGCCAAATAGCTTAATCTTTGCGCCATTAACCAATTCAATCCATAACTCAGATTCATTGGCTTTAGTCATAATCGGTTCTGCATAGCGTTTAATGTACGACCAGGCAACTGATTTAGCTTGGCTGTAAAAAGGTGCTATATAAGCATATTGGGCGTTTTCTTTGCCTTCATTGATAGCCCTATGCAATAAATCTAGGATACAAGCCACCGTTTTCCCGCATCGCCTGTGTGCAACTACTACAGCCCAGCGTTCTTGTCTTTCATGGAAGTCTAGAAATACATCCCTAGGCTTATAGTCTAGTTCAACATCTATTACTTCTTCCAAGACACCACCATGCGTACAGGTGCTTTGTCATCGCCTACTACTTCAGTACGAGCTAGTTTAGGCACATGGTATTCCATTACAGTCTGAAGCATACCAAAAGCCTTCTCAGGATTAGGCGCAACTATGTATTTACCTTCATCGTTTTGGATGCCCTCAGCCACGCTTTGTAGCCACTCTTGCATTTTGTGTGTGTTGCCATCAACAAACTTGGCAATCGCCTCTCGAGCCATCGTAGTGCTTTTATTAGGCACTCCTGGCTTACGACCCACATTTAAATTAGGGTGTTCGGTATTTTTCGCTAGTTTTTTGTCCATATAATCTCAAGTAATTGATTTATAAGGGTTTAATTCTATCACTATTTTTTTGTTTCTAAAAGCTGTTGCAATAGCTGTTTTCGTGTAATGGTATTGCTATCATGCTTCATT
>CAIRQE010000121.1 GCA_903880655.1 uncultured bacterium | reverse complement strand
TATGGAAACCAAACCTCCAATCTAAGACTGTGGTAATCGATGGAAAAAAAGTTAAGCTCCGTGTCAGTGCTAACGGAATAAGAACTTTACGAAAAAAAGGGCTTATAGCCTAAAGAAAAATCCCCTCACTGAGGGGATTTTTTTATTTACTTTGTCTATTCAGGACAATGACGCGCGACTTATCGCCTAACTCTGATTCTTTTAGTTTAAATACATCTAAAGTTTCAGCATCTTGTGCAGCCATCTCACCCAGGAATGCCGCTAATTCCGCCTGAGGAACCTCATAGGTTACCCCTTTGTCTGCATAATGTGTTGGAATGACAATCTTAGGTTCTATTTTCCTAACTAAACTGGCTGCGCCAGTTGCATCAAGCGTATAGCCCATGCCACCTACGGGTAGGATTAAAACATCAACAAGCCCAAGCGACTCCAACTGGTCTTCAGTAAGATCGGGATGTATGTGACCGATGACTCCAATCGAAAATCCTTGATAATGAATATTATAGATAGTTGCTCTTGTATCCTTTTCATCTAAATGTGCTCGTGCTGGTATACCCTTGACCGATACTTCAGCAATTTCGTATTCACCTGGGCCTTCAATTTTGAAGCGTGCTGGGTTCTTAGAATCCTTTTTTATTGTAAATATAGCAACGTCTTCTGTTGTGGCGATAGATTTTAGATCATGATCACTCAAATCATCATCAATAAGTATTGTTACTTTTTTATTTGTTATTTTTATGCAGTTAGCACCGTAATACTGAAAATCCATTTGTTTACCCCTACTTCAACATCTTATCTTTATCAATTAATATTACTTTCTTCGAAGTGAGCAGGTTCGATATGAACCTATCGTTCACTTGTCTCCTGTAACTAAACTCAGTCGGGTCAAAAATACTATAACGTATAGATTTTTTCTCTGATTTTTCGAGATCTGCTACCAGATTATCTACTGCAGAATGATTAAGGTCGCCGACAATCACCAGATCCACCTCTATAGAGTCATCTCTTGTGAATTGTCCGGTATAAAGAGCCATCCGCACATTTCCGGTTTTAATAAGTTCGGCTAGGAACGGATCCGCTACTTCTATGACTTCCACTACTTCTTCTGTTTGGATATCAGTAGCATCTTCTGTCTTCTTAGTTGTGCTCTTCTTTAGTGTTGGCTTGAATCCCTTTTTGTTACCAAAAATACTTTCCAGCGCCTTAAAGTGCTCGAAGGACTGATTTACTTCATAATAAAGTCTATTATTGTTGTTATCAGAAGTGATGATGCCGATACTGAGAAGATTAGCGAGCTCTCTTCTTACAGAGTTGATCTGCTCATCAATTTTTCTAGTAATTTCTCTCACATAAAAAGATCTGTTTGGGTTTTGGCAAAAAAGTTGTAGTAATTTTACCCGGGTTTTTGAGCCAAACAATTGTTCTATCATATATCCATTGTACCAATTATTTTAGTAATATAACAGGTTTGAATACTTATTTTCATTAACTTGTTTGAGGTAATTTTCTTTGAATAAATTCCAAAGCACTCTCCGAATCCTCAAACCAATTAATGCTCTTATTTCTCTTAAACCAGGTGAGTTGTTTCTTTACAAGTTTCAGGTCACTTTCTATAAATAAGTCTAGCGCCCTGTCTTCACTTAATTCGTTTTGAATAAACCCTCTGAATATTTTATATATCCCTCCCTTCAAGGCCTCTGAATTATAATCATAGTTTTCATAAGCCCACCTAATCTCATCAATTACCCCATCCTTCAGCATCTGGTGTGCCCGCTTAGTGATTCTCTCTTTCAATAGTCCCCTCGAGGGGTTAAGTCCAATTATCAGATATGAGCTCGGTATTTCTCTTTTTGTAATTTCCTGCCCAGCCCTTTCGAGCGCATTAATTAAATAACGCTTATTGGTATCATTTTCAGGCATAGTTAATTTTTTATCTCTTATCATCTGCTGAAGTTCCATGATTGACCTAGCCTGGAGTACATCTCGCCTATCCTTGTCTGGAGTGGAGAACGTAAAATCATAAAGTAATGCATCGATATACAACCCTGACCCCCCTACTATGATTGGGGTTTTTCTCCTTTTTTGTATTTCTGCTATTTTAGTTTTGGCATAATTTTGAAATTTCGCAGCGCTGAACTCATCATTCGGCCCCACGATATCAAGTGCCCAATGCTGAGCTAATGCTTGCTCCGCCTTCGTAGGCTTTGCGGTTCCAATATCCAATCCTCTGAAGACAGTACGAGAGTCTGCAGCGATTATTTCCCCATCATATTGTTGAGCAATCCTAATCGCTAGATCTGTTTTACCACTAGCAGTAGGCCCAATAATATAAATCTGCTCTATTTTTTCTAATTTAACCATTCTCTTTGACCTAAAGTGCTGTTTTTCGAGCTCTCGAATTCATCTCTTTTAGAACAGTGTCCATGAATAAGCTTATATCAATCTTATCTACTGGTTGATTGCCCATATCTCCCCTTACGCGTGGCGTAGTTTGCTCTGACCTAAGTTCTTGCTCGCCGATCACGCAAACATATGGAATCTTCATTTTCTCAGCATTTCTAATTTTCTTTCCTACGGATTCATTAGAGTTATCCATAGTGACGCGAAGTCCAAGATTTTTCGCCTTTTTGTAAAGTGACTCCGTATACTGCAGTAGTTCTTCGGTCTGGTTAACTGTAATAAATCTAATCTGCTCTGGTGCCAACCATACTGGGAATCTACCTTCAGTATGCTCAATATATACACTCAGGAAACGCTCCACGGAACCAAGTAATGCGCTATGAATCATGATAGGGGTTTCCGTTGCGCCCTCTTTATTGGTGAACTCTAGCTCAAAACGTTCTGGTTGAACGAAATCTAATTGTACTGTGGCGACTTGATGTTCACGGCCGATGGCATCTGTAGCCATAAAATCAATTTTTGGGCCGTAAAAGGCGGCTTCGCCTTCGACCTCAAAGAAGTCGAGCTTATTGGTTGATACTGCATCTTTTAGTTGCTTCTGTGCATTATCCCACTGTGCTTTAGTTCCAAGATAGCCGTCACCGTCATCCCTATAAGAGAGTCGCACTCTGAGTTTCATGCCAACTGTTTCATACAGTGTTTTTGCTGAAGACAGCAGTTGACCAATCTCCGCTTCGATTTGATTAGGCATACAGAAAACGTGGCTATCGTCTTGTGTAATTGATCTAACTCGAGATAAACCGCCCAGTTCACCGCTCTTTTCATCTCTATAGACAGTAGTAGACTCTAAATATCTAATTGGTAAATCTTTATAGCTTCTCTGGCGTGAAGCATATATCTGCGTGTGATGCGGGCAATTCATCGGCTTTAGCACTAATTCGTCAGATGTTTCCTGGCTTTTCACCAAAAATAGCTCGTCACCAAACTTATCCCAGTGACCACTCTTCTTATAAAGGTCATTTTTAGTCATATGAGGAATCCAAACTTTCTCAAAACCATTTGAAAGTCGCAGTTCATTTGAAAATTTTAGCAGTTCTTCCCTAAGAATAGTTCCCCGTGGAGTAAAGAGAGGTAGGCCCTGCCCTACTAGATCAGAAAAAACAAACAGATCAATCTCTTGGCCTATCTTTCTATGATCTCTTCGCTTCGCGTCCTCAAGCATCGCAAGGTAATCATCGAGTTCGCTTTGTTTAGCAAAAGCTACCCCGTAAATCCGTTGCATTTGCGGCTTGTCTTCTTGCCCTCTCCAATACGCACCAGCTACTTTAGTAAGCTTAAAGGCGCCTACATCACCTGTTTTTTCAACATGCGGTCCCCTGCATAGATCTTCAAAAGTATCATTAGTATAAAAAGTAACTTTACTTACTTTGGATGTTTTAGATGCAAGGCCAAGTTCATTACTATCAAGATTTTTAAGTTCTGTTGTCCCTGATCTCTGTAGATCATTAAGAAGCTCTTCTTTATAAGGTTGCTTGACTTTATTCGCCCACGCTATTGCCTCTTTAATAGTCTTTTCGGATTTAACGAATGGTGCATTGGCGGCAATGATTTTACGCATCTCCTTCTCAAGAGCAGCAAAGTTATCGGTAGAGATAACATTGTCACCCCCGAGATCGACATCATAATAAAAACCATCCGATA
>CAIRQE010000120.1 GCA_903880655.1 uncultured bacterium | reverse complement strand
GTCCGGTAGATTATCTTACCCCATTCCCAGCCGTTTGGTAGCCCGTCCAAGTTCATGGCTTGACAACACCTCGGACAAGCATAGACGTAAAGCATGAAAACGACACACAATGTTGATGGACACGACCAGATTTTGACTCAAGTTTTAAACCCTACCAAAAAGTAGGTCTTCCCTCCATAGTGCCACAAAAAAGCCCTGAGCCAAAAGCTTAGGGCTTTCTGTTGTATAGATAGTTAGGAGCCTAATTACTCTCCTCTCGTACGGAGTTCAGCAATAAGAGTCGCCTGATCGCGTATGATGCGGACAAGGCAACTCCTAGAAGCGGTGTTTAAGTTGGACGGCATCAGGACTATTCCCTGAGCCAATTTGTGCTTCTGGTAGTCCTTTACAATTTTAGTAGTGTTAGTCGGAGCAAAATAGCCTCCACCACCAGTTTTGTAATGCTTTTTCATGCAATGGCCTCCCTTTTGCTAGCATTACCCTTTAAAAGGGCGTATTTAGCCTCAGCCATAGCTTCACCGCCTTTCATGTAATACCAACCACTACGCCCAAATTGCGAGCTAGCAGGATATTGTTCGTGTGCCGGTATAGACGTACCTTCGATGACTTTGTCGGTAATGTTAGTTAAAACAACGACTTCATACCCTTTTAGATTACCGGATCTGTGATGAGTCACGGAGTACATTGCAATCATTCCGTCACGTTTGATCTTATCATATTGAAAAGAACCTTTTCTGAATGAATCAGCTACAGGCTCAATTGGATTTAGTTTAATTTTATTTATCATTTTAGTAGTTTTCGTATGTATTTGTTATTATTTCTAGCCCGCCCCCAAACTTGATATTATAAAGGACGGCAAAGTCGTAAGATTCAAAGGTCAGCAAATGCCGACCCGTATCGGAAGGCACCCAGATAGCATAAGGATTTTGATTCATGCTAGCGCCTCATTAGTGTTTTTGCGCAAATAACGGTCGCGAGCTACAATTGCTGACTCATATTCGGGTCCAATCTCGCATTCTAACGAAGCGTAAAGGTCAAATGCTTCCTGTGTTTGTTCAAAGTCAAAACCAAGGGCGAACAACCTAACATACCTGTCTTTAGTGTAGTAACCAAAGTACACTACAAAACAAGTTTTACCTTGAAGTTCTTTAGCTGTTATTGAGTCTTGGTAATAATGATAGTGGATATATTTAGATAATTTCATTTTATTTTAGTTTTATTGTTAGTTAACTGACGAAAGAGCGGCGGCTATAGCCTTATCTTTACCTGATCCATGCGGATCGATCCATATGCTAGGGGCTCTCGATTTTGTTAAACCATTGCATAAGTTGCAATTGATACAGGCGGTATCCTGTAGAGTGTTTAAACATTCTTGCATTCCTTCAGGCTTTACCGGTGACGCATGGAAAACACGATAGTTGAGAGATTTAGCGAGCCGGTAGGATGATTCGGTTTCGGTAGATGCCATAAAATATTTAGCATATTCGCTAGCGTAAGGGTTAGTTTTCCAATCATGGAAGTAGCCTGTATATCCACTTGATACGCTAGCAATCGCTTTGACCATAGATACCGGCATGATGCTTGGGTTGCCATAAGCGCCAAAGCGAATCTTGCGTCCGGTGAAGACATCAGCATATTGATGCGGTAACAGGGAAGAATAGTTTCCGCGTTTCCAAGCATTCCAAACGGATAGAGGCGCTTGATAGGTTCTTACGTAACAGCCATTGCCAGAAGCGAATACACAATCAATGCACACTGTTTTTGCGTCTAAGCCTGATTTGACAGCTAAATGAGGGGCGTGATTCTCTAATAAAAACCATATCTGTACCATATTGCCTGTCTTAGGATTATCGGACTCCATAGTAGCAATAACTACTACAGGCTCATTATTAACTATAGTTTGGTGTAAGACGTAGCCGGATTGCTTTTTCATTTAATTAAGGAGTCTAAGAGGTTAAACGTTGCGAGTAATAAGAAAGCTATAACCATAAAAGTCATAGCTACCGCAAAATCAGTCAGTTTATTTTTCATGTTAGTTTTTAATTAAAATTCTTTCATGATGATACCGCCGTCAAAATGTATAATAGTTGTCCTATGAGATAAGAACTCAAGCGCTTGTCTCTCCTGTTCCCCTTCGCTCAAATCTTCTTCACTAGTGAAAAAGCCACTGTAATGCTTAGCGGCTTCCAAAGCATTTTCGTATTCGGTAAACTCACAGCAAAGGGGAATCACGTCTAAGCCATACTCATATTCGCCGTCTTCGCCGAATCTTTCCTCAAGATGCTTATATAAAGCTTTTAGTGCTTTAGAACTGAATTCATCACTGCGCCTTTGTAAGCGGAACTGATCTAGGAATTTTGATTCGTTAATTGTAATTTTCATTTTATATATGGTTTATTGTTTCTCTAACGCTAAATATAATACCATATTCGATTTAGAAATTATATAAGTCTTTTCGGGCAAGCATTCCGTATATTGATAATCAATATCTTACGTTATATCTTTTCTGTGCTATATTCGTCGAAAACATAGCCACTCAACAGAAGAAAGCTTGAAAGGGATGTAAGAATAATTGAGAGGTAAGAAGCCACATGCCACTCAGCAAAAAACAATACACACTAATCTTCGATGAGATAAGTGAAGGCAAAAGCCTTAGGTCAGCATTAAAAAAAGCTAAGACAGGCTTTAGCCAATTCTACCAAGGCCTTAAAGACTCTAAAGAGTATGCAGATCAGTACGCGCACGCGAGACATTGTCAGGCAGAAAGCTCATT
>CAIRQE010000119.1 GCA_903880655.1 uncultured bacterium | reverse complement strand
GTACCAACCGGCTTGATAACCAAGAGCGACAGAGTAATTACCAGCAGATGCACCGGATTCATAACCCATTGCGATAGTTTGTTTTTTATAATTAATAAATTTAAATAAAAAATCATCTTTGAATACTATGTTTATAAAGCCAGGCCCTTCGACTTTAGCTGATGCAAACCAGCTTGGATTCTCATCCTCAAGCACTGCAACTATCTTCTCCGCAATAAATCGAGGAGCTTTTTTAAGCGGTTTCGATAGCTGCATAGCGCAGTTTGTAGTGGCATCACCAAACTCAAAATCGGGTACTGAGAAAACAACCTTTTCATCAACGCCAAAGGTGTCTTTTAGTATTTTTTCAAGAGATGAAATTACATGATCCATATCTTAAAATTGTATCATCTATAACTGTTAATAACGAAATAAGGAATTGGCGGAGGGAGAGAGATTCGAACTCTCGAGGGACTCACGCCCCAACCCGCTTTCCAAGCGAGCGCCATAGGCCACTAGGCGACCCCTCCAGATACCAATTGGTTCTAAGTATAGCGAAGCTGGACTAATAAATAAAAATTATATGAGTTCTTTTTTGAATTTTTCGATTAAATCAACAGGCGTTGGATTTAGGCCATTCAAGAGTGCGAGGTAAAGGCTGACAAAATCCCCCATAGCAACGAGCCATAATAGTTGCTCCAGCATCGATTCACCTTCTGCTTGCACAGTGTGAGATGCTGGTCGTTTGCCACTGAGTAACTTTGCGCTTACTTCAAAACGTTTTTGTATTTGAGGGTGTTCAAATGATGAGCGCAAGTCGACAACAGCATACGGCTTATCCAGTGGATGGCTAGTCCATCCGAGGAATTCATTATGGTTAAATTCAGGGAATTGATTAACCCAGGCGATATTTTTAGCATTTTCATTAAAACTAATCTTCCATTTGTATGCGGCAGGATACGTAAGTGGCCCCCCGTAGACTACGATCGATTTGCCGACGAGATCAAGCGCCAGTTTCTTGGCCGGGTTTTTAGCGGTTTCGATGGTTGGCGCCCAGAGGCTTGTTTGTGATTTAAGAAAATCACTTGCTTTTTGCATCTCTGTTTTCATCTGCACTTCATCGAGTAGTTGCGCAGCAACAAGCACGCTTAAAAATGCTCTAAAGCTATACAAAACCGCATATCTTGGTTGCGTCACCTCTGGTAAAACTGCAACCGGATAATTTTTTTCGCGGGCAATCTCTACTAGTTTTCCGCCTCCAGCTATAACCACAATCTGTGCGCCAGTTTTTTCGGCCTGCTCAAGGGCAGAAAGCGTTTCCTCCGTATTTCCCGAATAACTTGATGCAATAAATAAGGTTGCACTGCCGACATACTGAGGAATTGAATAGTTTCTGACGATTTCAAAAGGAATAGTAAAGCCCGGCCAGGTTGACGCAAGTAAGGCTCCGAGGGCAGAACCGCCCATACCAGCAAATACAATATTGGCAGGCTTTTGGCTCATTTTTTGGATTGAGAAGTCTACTAAAAGTTGCTGCCATTGCTTTTCGGCAATTCCAAGCGCATCTTGCGCGTCTCGTTCATGAATCATTACAACATCATCTAACATAGGGTCCCTCTCTTTTTATAGGTTCAACTGTATGCATTTTATAGTACCAAAATAAACAGCCTAAAGCTTTATTTATTGAATACGCTTATGTTATTGTAGAATCAACCAATAAAAATAGTAATGGGGGTGGCATGTTCGATCAAACAACGGGCCAAACTAGGGCTCAACAACCCGGCACCGTGATGCCAGCACAAACTAATCAGTCAGCTGTAAATACTGTTGGACAAACGGTCATGCCTGTTGCTCCACCTCCTGCGGTGCCAACAACTCCACAATATGCACAGCCTGTCGCAAATGATGACACAGAGTCACTGGCTGCACCTTCAATCGGCGATGACGGAACTCCTGTATTTGAAAATCCAGTTACTGCAGTGGAAGCACCTGGAGTAGACAAAGATCTTCTAGATATTAAGAAAGAAGCACTAAAAGAGTTATCTCCTTTGGTTGGACAACTTAATTTACCCCCCGAAGAAAAATTCAAAACACT
>CAIRQE010000118.1 GCA_903880655.1 uncultured bacterium | reverse complement strand
TGGCGAGCTCGCCCGCCTCCAAGGTAAAGAAAGCTTAGCAGGAATGGTACTGGACGCTTCAACTGATCGAATGAAAGAAGTAATTCTCTACAGCTCCCTTGCATTCTGGTGTATCAATCATAATTACAGTGGCTATGCAGTATGGGCGGTTATAGCCGTAGGAAGCTCGCTATGCATTAGCTACATTAAAGCAAAAGGTGAATCCGCTCTTAATGACACAACCATTGCGGCGCAAGTAAAAAATAAGATGTTCGCTGATGGCCTTATGCGGTTTGAAATACGAATGTTCATCCTTGTACTTGGATTACTTTTTGACGTTCCAGCCCAAACTATTGCTATAATAGCTATCATAAGCACTTTCACCGCCTTGCAACGGTTAGTGAAAGTGGTCGCAAGTGTAGCTCAACATGAAAAATAAATCTATTACTAACTAAAAAATGAAAGATATTCTTTTTGCCTTATGGTTCTTTTTGCCCGCAGGTCTTGCTAATGCTGCACCCGTTTTTGCAAATAAAATTCCTGGTAGCGAATGGCTGGCGATCCCTATCGATGGAGGAAAACATTTTCGCGGTAAAAGAATAACTGGTAACCATAAAACCATCCGCGGTTTTATAGCTGGTATTGTAATGGGCGCGTTGGTATTTTGGCTGCAAGTTGTAGCGTTTCATCATAGTGCATGGATTAGAAGTATATCTGAAACAATTCCCTACGGCTCTATCAATCCATTACTAGCCGGAGTTGCATTAGGGGGAGGCGCGCTACTTGGGGATGCTATTAAAAGCTTCTTTAAGAGACAATTTAATATCAACTCAGGAAAAACTTGGTTTCCATTCGATCAAATTGACTATATTATCGGGGGGCTACTTGCGAGCCAAATATTTGTTGAATTATCCTTTGCTCAAATAGTCATGATAGGAATCGTATGGTTCATCTTACACCCAGTTTCAACCATTATTGCATGGCTAATTGGCCTCAAGGAACAACCATTCTAAGTAAAATACTATGCTAATATAGGAATGATCAATATGAAAAAAAATACTACCGAAAAGAAAAAGATTAAAATAGCAGTTATTGGAGTCGGAAACTGCTTCTCTGCCCTTTATCAAGGATTTGCCTATTATCAGGCACATAAAAATAACTCCGTATCTGGGATAATGTTTGAAGATATTGGAGGATACGCTCCAACCGATATTGAGGTTGTTGCTGCCTTCGATGTAGATCAAAGAAAAGTCGGTAAGCCTATTGGGGAGGCAATATTTGAATTGCCTAATTGTGCTCGCATTTTTTTTAAGGACGTCCCCGATGGCCCAACGGTGCAAATGGGCCATGTGCTAGATGGTGTTTCGGAATATATGCTTAACCAACCAGCAGAATTAGGTTTTCGCCTTGCCGATAAGAAGCCTGTCGACGTCGTTAAATTACTAAAAGATTCAGGAGCAGATATTCTGGTTAATTACTTGCCCGTTGGATCTCAAGAAGCTACGGAATTTTATGCCCAGGCCGCTATCGATGCACAAGTTGCGTTCCTTAACTGTATTCCAGTATTTATTGCAAGTAATCCAAAATGGGAAAAGAAATTTATAGATGCAAAATTACCCATCGTTGGAGATGATATGCGTAGCGCACTCGGCGCAAGTATTCTATCGCAAGTTTTGCAAGAACTTGCTTTTGATCGAGGTTTTGTCGTTGATTTTCATCAACAATTAAACATTGGTGGGAACACTGACTTCAACAATATGATGGTACAATCCCGTCTTGCATCAAAGAAAAAATCTAAAGAAAACGTCATCCGCGCTCAAAATGATATTCGTGGCATTCCCGTTCCAGAACATAGTCTCTTTGCTGGACCAAGCACCCATCTTCCCTATTTGAAAGATAATAAGGTAGCTTACTTTAATCTTCGACTTCGTGGCTTTGGTGATGCTCCTGTTGATATAGATATAAAACTCTCCGTTCAAGATTCAGAAAATAGCGCAGGAGTGGTTATTGACGCAATTCGTTATCTTCAGGTAGCGAAAGAACTTGGCATAGTTGGAGCACTAAGAGGCCCGAGTGCTTGGACTCAAAAGACACCACCAGAACAAATGATGTATGCTGATGCAAAAGCTGCCTGTGAAGCATTCGCAAAAAGAACTATTACTGACTCATTGCGCAAACAACAAGTTATTTTGCCCCAAAAACATTGACAAGTGCTTAAATCAAGACTAGATTAAAGCTTGTAGAAAAGAGGGTTTATGAAATTCCTAAATGCAGTCATGCCTGCGTATGACCTAACCTATAACGATGTCTTTATGGTACCGCAAAAAACAGAAGTTCAGTCTCGTTTCGATGTTGACCTGACTACTCCAGATGCAGTAGGTACTATTCCGATCGTAGTCGCCAATATGACCGCCGTTGCCGGGAAAAGAATGGCCGAGACTATCGCACGAAGGGGTGGTATCGCTATTATTCCCCAGGATGTACCGCTCAAAATAGTGAAAGCTATCGTGGCTTCAGTTGGAGAGGCCCATCCTGTTTTTGAAACACCTATAACCCTCACCCCCGAAAGTACCATTTCAGAAGCGCTTAATCTTATTCATAAGCGTGCTCATGGCGCAATTATTGTGGTTGACGGTGCTCATAAACCTATCGGTATTTTTACTGAAAAAGATGCAGATCAATATGACAGATTTGCTGCTATTGAACTTGTAATGAGCAGGGATATTCTTAGTATCGAAGAAAATAAAACCGCCCAAGATATGCACGCCTTTTTATTGAAAAACAGATTAACTGTAGCGCCAGTAATTAATAAGAGTGGAACACTGGTTGGTTTGGTTACTGCCAAAGGGTGCCTTAGGAGTGAGATTTATACCCCCAACCTAGACACTAACAAGAGATTACGGGTTGGCGCAGCAATTGGTATCAATGGTGACGTTGTTGCAAAAGCAAAGAAAATGCTTGACCTTGGTATTGAAATCCTCGTACTCGACACCGCTCATGGCCATCAAGAAAAAATGATAGAAGCTGTTAAGAGAGTCCGAAAAGTAGCACCCGATACAATCATCGTTGCTGGAAATGTAGTTACACGAGAAGCCACGCGTGACCTCATTAATGCCGGCGCAAACATCGTAAAAGTTGGCGTTGGTCCTGGTGCGATGTGCACTACACGTATGATGACTGGCGTAGGCAGACCTCAATTTTCTGCTGTTTATGAATGTGCCACAGAAGCGAAAAAACTTGGCGGACATGTGTGGGCAGATGGTGGCATTAGATACCCTCGTGACGTTGCCCTTGCACTTGCTGCGGGAGCAAGCAATGTTATGTTCGCTTCTTGGTTAGCGGGCACCTTTGAAAGTGCAGCTGATGTTATGAAAGATGAAACTGGTCGTTTATTTAAAGAAAGCTTTGGGATGGCCTCACAGCGTGCGGTACGAAACAGGAACCAAACGGAAGTAGAATTAGCTCAAGCTAGAAAAGAGTTATTTGAAGAAGGTATCAGTACGTCAAAATTCTTCATAGACTCAAAACGACCTGGAGTCGAGGATATTGTTGATCAAATTATTGCCGGAGTTCGGAGTGCCTGTACCTATGCTGGCGCTAATTCTATTGCAGAGCTTCAGGATAAAGCGGTAGTTGGTGTACAATCAGCTTCAGGTTACCAAGAGGGTATGCCTGTTGCTTCAAATTGGTAATAAATAATTAAAAAGAGGGTTTATGTCAGAACTATTAGCAGGCCAAGATATCGAACAGTCCGTCGACAATCATTACGAACAATATCTGAAAGAAATCACCAGAATGAGTGTCATAGGTTTTATCGCATTAGATAGTTTAAGTGTTCTCGCACTTGAGATTTCGAGAAGACCAATTACTGAAGAAATTGGTAAAGTAGCACTCGCTACTACAATAATAGCGTTTGCTCCTATAGCTTTTATGAAAGTTACTGATTCTATAAAATCCCACCTCAATGGCAAAGGTAATCAAGAGCCTAAGATTTTAGAGCCCCAAGAATCCTAGTGCTATACTTGGATTATGAATATAGAATTTTATTTTGACCCAAGCTGCCCGTTTTGTTGGATTACGAGCAGATGGTTACTGCAAATTAGCACAAAGAGAGATGTAAATATTAAATGGACCCCCTTTAGTTTAGCCTTAAAAAATAATGAGTTAAAAGAAGATGCTGAATTAACTCCATACACCGATTCACATGTTTCAGCACATCGAGTGCTTAGAGTGATGGTCGCTGCAGAAAAACTAGGAACACCAATAATTGATCTTTATACAAGGTTTGGCATTTCGTTTCACTTGGGTGAAGAAAAGCTCAACAATGAATTAATTAGTGAGATTTTGAAAGAATATAAACTACCTAATGAATTACTCTCTGAAGCAGACAACACTATGATCGATAACACTCTTAGGAAAAATATCGCAGGAGCAATTGAGTTAGCTGGTAAAGATATTGGTGTTCCTACTATAATATTCACAAATTCCAACGGCAAAAAACAAGGTTATTTTGGACCAGTGTTAGAAAAACTACCCGAAATAGATGACTCATTAAAAATTTGGGATGCCCTAACGACCCTTGCGCTACAGTCATCATTTTATGAGCTGAAGAGACAACGCCCAAATAGTATGCCTGATGTGGTGAGTACAGCACACTGCTAGAACTAATTAGTTCGCATTTAACGTGCCACTATTACTTGTAATCATATAGCAGTAATTGCCTGCAGGATGCTCTGAAAATATTGGGTAAGAAGAGTAGTTTTCTGCTTTATTGGCATCCTGAGAGTTGGTACTTAAACTTTTAAAACCCGACGAAGCAGAGACAAATTTTGCGCAAAGTTCATAGTAAAAATCATATTGGCTGGAGCTCGAGAGGCTATTTGGAATATATGTTATCAATTTTTTATCGATAACCGTCTTTGCGTCACTGGAAAGTCCAAGTGAACTAAGACTAGTTGGCAGATTCCCATCAGCTGTTGCCTTTTCATTAATCGCGGCAGAAATCGTATAAAGGTTATCAGTTATAAGCGTATCGTTTTTACTCTTAAATTGTGATGCTACTGGACCTATTACGCTCAGTATCACGAAAACGCTGGTCAATGCAAGCATGCCATATAAATATGATTTATTAATCCATTTAAATCTAATAGGGTTTATTGTTCTAATAAAAGCCATGGCGTATAGGACGAGCGAAAATAGGGCTGTCGTTACACCTGAGATCGCAGCTTTGCCGTCAGCTGAAGGACTCACAAAGTAAGCCACTAAAATGAACACGGCCGCTATTAGAGAACCAATACCAAGGATTGCAAATATTAACGCATGAATTATCATTATTGCTGAAGCGGCCCCTGATTTCTGCTGAGGTTCTCGTTTTGCATAAACAAGATTGGCTGTAACTGCTATTGCTAACAGCACCAGTGTAGCCGTAACAGCATATATAGCCACACCGTCAAAAGAACTGGTGGCGTTTCCACCTAAATAATGAAAAATATCACTTCCTATCAAGTAGTTAAGCGCAAGTATCGTCCATCCATAAAAAGCATACATAAGCCATTGTACGAGTAAAGTCAAAGGAGCATTTCGAGGTGACGATGAAGTTACAATGGTGGGAGCAGCAACTTGCATCGGATCCTCTACAGCTTTTGCTCCAGAATTGAGCGCAGTTGTAGAATTATTAACCATATCAGGTGCTACCTTTGCTTCTAAAAGCTTTTCATCGTTTTGAGTAGCGTCATTTGTTGGCTCGACTGGCTTCTTATTATCACTGTAATTATCCATATTTTAATTCCCCTTAAAGCTTGATAGCATTGTGTTAAAAACTGTTTGATTTAAATCCCAAGATTGTTGGAAAGCGGCTAATGAAAGTATATACATATTTTTTTCCGTAAAGCCGATTTCCATTGCAATATGTATTTGCGGAGTACCGATACTCTTAGCATCTGCAGAGCTAAGTAAACAATCACCATTAACTACTAGAAGTATTTCAAAATTTGTTGGGGTATTATAACTGTAGCTATTTTTATAATTATCCACCCTACTGCACTTACTGCCCGCATAAGATTTTAATGTTTCTGCTGTAAACTGTTGCGAAATCGTCTGCTCAAAGCTATCTTTTAATTTTGTATTCGTACTTATAGTGGTTTGAAATTCTGCAGGAGTTAAAGTAGTACCACTATTACTAGAGCCAGAAAGTAGATATGCGTATGCTGGATTATACTTTCCGTCAGTAGTTTTACGCAGTTTGTCTACATAAATAGTTGCATTATCTACTCCGCCAGAAGAACTTAAGCTATCTTGTAGGGTTGTGAGCTTACTTGTAGCATTTACCCAACTTTTAGGAACTGAATAGGAGAACCCGTTTTGCGATGATGTCTGCAGATCACTTGCATTTAATTTAATCGGGCCAGACTTCACGTTAGCTAGGAAAAAATAAACTCCAAAACCAAGACCCCCAAGGATTAGCAACCCTAATATGACAATAATAAGCCTTTTTATAAGTCCAGAACCTTTTGAATTTTTTTCTGCAGAAGGCTCAGGAATACTAACTTTATCAAAACTAGATGCGGGAGGGATAAAAGGAGATGCGGGAACGGCACTGACAATTGGATTCATTTGATTCACTTGAATCTGAGATTGAGTTAATGGAGCCTGAGAATTCAAGGGAGAAGTGTTTTGCGGAGCTTCTGCTGTATCTTGATTCGGTGGCGTCATTGGTGGGGTCTGAAGACTGGGCTGGAAAAAGTTTTGTGTGTTGAGCGGCTGCGGTTGAGCCTGTACTGGAGGTAATGGTTCTTGATAGTAAGGGATCGCCGGAGGCGTAGACTGCGGGTTGACTGGCTGCGAAGGTTGCTGAACTAATGGCGTGGTTTGCTGGGACGAAGAAAAAGGCCTTGGCGGCTGTATGTCATCAATGCGTCTTGCAGCTGGTGTTGGCGAGCCAACTGGCTGCAGAGGTGAATTTGGCTTCACTTTTTACCCTCCCTTTTTCTTCTTTGGATTACTTATATTCTTATGCTTTTAGTGAAAAAAAGCAACCATAGAATTGATAATCAGAATTTAGAAATATCGATGGCATAATCTGGCATGGATACACGCTTGTCTTTTTCTTTTCTAGTGCGGAATTCATCTGAAAAATAACCTATAACTATAGCCTCAGCACTAAATTCTTCATTTTTCTTGAGTGTTTTATCCAGTTTGTGTAAAAAAGCGCTTCTTGCGATACTGTCCCCGTCAAGCTCAGACTTAATGAAACCACCTAATTTAGTGGTAGTGACGACGTCAGGCATCATGTGCTTAAAACTCACAAGCATAGTATAGAGTAATTTGCACGCTAGGAGCGGATCATCTTCTGCCATATGGTCTAGGCCCACCCCATATTCTTTCATTGGATGATACGTGATTAGTTTGTGCTCATGCTTTTCAAAAGTAAGAACGTCAATACGTTTGTTTGAAAGATTATCCAACATTACTTAAATAGTATAGCGAAAAATAATTTCTCGTTCTAGAATCTACTTCAGCCAATTTTCAAGTAACTCAGTATGTAAACCTGCCGCGTTCTGGGCGTTGATAAAGGCTTGCAAGTCTGATTGAAATTCCGGTCGAAAATGCATAAGTACAATGTCCCCCGGGCGAAGACCTTTTCCAATTTGATATTGCATTGAGCCACCGTTTGCCTTCGCAATCCATAACACGACTGCTTTCATGCCGCAGGTAGCCGCTGCACGTTGAGTGTCGACATTGTACGAACCACCTGGTGGACGAAATAACGTTGGCCTTACACCAAACTCTTGTTGCTCAAGATCCGCTTGGCCGCAAATTTCGCTCACCTGCTCCGAATAGCTGAGGTGATTGAATGGTATTAGATGATTCAGTGAATGATTTTCTATTATTGAGCCTTCGGTTTGAAATTGAGCAAAAAACTGCGGGTTATCTTTGATAAAAATATTAGCAAGAAATAACGATGCTTTTATATTATTTTGCTGCATCATCGTAAGCTCAAATTGCTGTTTATTGGCTCCATCGTCAATTCCAAGAAAGACGACAGGTTCTTGAGTAGGAATAGTGCTAATAACGGGCGCTAAGCCACCAACAATTGGAGGAACAGGATTATTACTGGGTGTCACGTTAACCTTTGGAGGCTTTCCTGTGGTTACGGCAGGTTTATTTATTACTGCTGATGGTTTTTGGGTATAATGCTTCTGCTCACCCACGATATGGTTTTTGGCTGGCTTAGGTAAATTCAAAGCTATGAGTCCAACAGCTAAAATAAACAAAATAACCAACGATTCATTTACTGTTGGCAAGTTAAACTTGCTTAAATTATGTAGTCTTTTTGACATTATTGCATAGTAACACAATTACCCCTGTTTTTCATAAATAAAAACGCCAAGGGAAAATCGAATAATCTGTTTTAAATAACATTCTTCTATAAACAATAATTGTTATTTAACGAGCTGGGCAAAAACAATAACACGCTTATCGTATTGATAAGTTCCTTTGACGACCGTACCCGAACAGGTAATAAGATTAAGGCCTGACGTTTTAGTATTCACAGGATTTAGTAGTGCGTTCATGTCAACATTTGCTAATGGATACGTTTTTACACTAACAACTGAATAATTCAGTTTCGTCCCGTCACCTTTCTGAATCTGTATAATTGTACCTGCTTTGAGTCCGCTTATGCCTGAAAAAATTCCTTTGGTCTGCCATGTACCGAAATGACCATCGATTACCGTTGCGCCAGCTTGGCCCGGCTTGCTGCTTTGATTGAACCAACCAGTATTATAAATAGAATTTGGAGTATCAATTTGATTGTTCTTGGTTAGCCCAACTGATTGCACGATTGCCTTAACATTAATTGACGGTATAAAAATATAACGTGGCAGTGATGCAGCAACTGTATATTTCTGAAACTCACTTTCGCTTATTTTTTTAGTGGTTGGCATAGTGATACCATCAGCTGAAGCTATCTTTATAATTTTTTCGTTTTGTTTTTGCTGAGTGAATGCAACCACAACTCCAGTAATAATAAGTCCAAAGCCAATAGCTATCATTACATAGGGAACGTACTTTTTAACTCTCATTACTACCTAGTATATCTGCGAATCACTTCAGCAACAACAAGAAGTGCGAATGCTGCCGTGACATATTCTGCTATCGTTTCAGCGCTATTGTTTTTGAGCACACCGAAACCGGTATTTGGAGCTATCACTTGCGTCGAAAGGCCTCGTGCCTGACCTGACCAATTCTTTTGCGATCCAATGCTTCCGATAGAAGCCCCTTCATTAATGTTATAAGTTATTTTAGTTTTAGCGATGCCACCTATTGTTACCGTACTAAAGACTGGTTGTGAACCACTTGAAAATGAGTGGTATGCATTTAGCGTACCATCATAAAGTCGCATAATAGGATTAGTGTAGACCTTATCAAATATCATAGTAACTGGGAACGTTTCACCCGTTGAAATACAACTTAGCGTGAAAGCATCAAGCTGTGTGAGTGGCGTAAAGCCACTATCGCTAGGGAGGGTCGAACGATCGATAGAAGCTAAAACACGAATTACACACCCGGAATCAGCCGGTACAACCATAGTTGACCAAGTGCCGTCACTGGCCTGAACATTTGCAACATTAGCTTGGTATGAGTCAGGAATCCCGTCATTGTTGGCATCCCCATTGTTTGGTGCTGCTGGATCTACAAAGGCAGCTTCATTCTTAAGCACTGGATAAGATTCATTTTGTTGCCAAATATTTGTAAAATCCCAATGTGAAAATGGGCCATTCGATGTATTATTTTTAAAATAGTTGGGGTATAAGTTACCCTCATTCTCCTGACTACATTCTGGAGTTATAATACTAAAGTCAGATCCTACACAATTAACGGGCCCTTTACTCTGATCAAAATAATCATTAACAAGAGGAGTGGAGTTATATCTTTGCCCTATTAATGCACCTACACCTGTTCCCGTCCCGGTAATTGTTGCTGCTGCGAAAGAGTTTTCAAGTCTACCCCCATTCGCATCATCCAAGCCAATCAACCCACCTGCACCACTAATCCCATCAGCACTGAACGTAACCGTAGAATAAACATTAGCTATCGTACCGCCGACAAAATTCGAGCCAACAATGCCACCTATACTATAACCACCTGTAGGAGGAGATATCGTCCCGGTAGTATAACTATTATTGATACTAGTGGCAGAATCAAAAATAAGACCTGCGATGCCACCAGTATAACTATCCGTATTTGTTCCAGATAAATTTCCTGAAAAGGAGCTTTCCGTTATTGTGTCATTGCTATACAGAATACCTACCAAACCCCCCAAATAACCATATGAGTTAGAATTAATCGTTTGATTCGAATGAACGTTCATTAAAGTTGTATTTTGAGCAAAGCCAACAACACCACCTACATATGCGTTCAAAGGACTTATTGATAGAGTTCCACCATCTAACTTAAGGTTTTTAATTACAGCGCCATTGGTGGCGCCAAATAATCCTATCGCAAAAGATCCATCAGCCGGAACTAAATTAAGTATAGTGTGACTTCCGCCATCTAATTGCCCACTAAAATTTGCTGCTAAATTTCCTACAGAGCTAAAATTAAATCCGCTACAATCTACATTTGATACCAACACATAGTAACCCGCGAGGTTTTGATCCATTTCTTGCAATTGTTGGCACGATGATATGAGATATGGATTGCTTTGTGTGCCAACCCCATAGCCAGAATAGGCGAAAGCGAGGGATGGAATAAAGAGAGAGGAGATTAAACTAAAGCTAGTTAGTGCGGTTAATAAAAATTTACCGGGTCTAATTTTTCTCATTTTTTCTCCCAAAAAAGTTATATCAAAATAGTAGCATAAGCGAAACACACTTTCTAGTAATGTTTATGCTACTCTTAGTTATAAATAAGGAATCAATATGAAAAGAAGTACACTAGACAAATTAATTTCATCGACTGGCCTAATTATTGCTGTGATATTGGTGGCGGCGTCCTTTGTACTTTTCTATACCCATAATTTCATACATACCCAAGTTCAAAATCAACTATCTGATCAAAAGATTGTATTTCCCGCTAAAGGAAGCCCGGCTATCACCACACTTCCCGCAATCGATCAGACAAATATAAATAAATATGCTGGAGAACAAATGATAACTGGCCAGCAAGCACGTGTTTTTGCAGATAATTATATAGCTGTTCACTTGAAGCAAATTGGTGGTGGCTACACCTATTCTCAAGTTAGTACAAAAGCCATGGCAGACCCAACCAACGCCGCCCTAGCTGGGCAGGCAAATGTTCTATTTCAAGGCGAAACACTTCGCGGCCTACTTCTTAATGCATATGCATTTGATACAATGGCATTGGTAGCTTACTGGGCGGGAATCGGAGCGCTCGCAGCTGGAATTTTACTCTTTATGCTCGCAGCTCTTGGTTTTTCCCATGCTGGCCGTGTTAGTAATAAAAAATAGGAGAGTAGAAGATCGATGAAATTGTCGTCTGGAGTCGTACATGAAATCCCATCAGATTTGTATGGAGTCCTTTCAGCTGATCAGTCAGCCGTTGAGCGATGGGAAGACCTAACACCACTTGCTCGAAATGAATGGATATGTTGGGTAGTCTCAACAAAAAAAACTGAGACCAGGGAAAACCATATAGAACGAACCATAACTGAGCTTATGATAGGAAAAAGACGTCCCTGTTGCTGGGCTGGTTGCCCGCATAGACTTAAGTAGCCACTGTCGCTCATATTATGGTTCCAGCACGTTCGCGTGAACAAGACCAATCTATCTGAAAATGTTCTATCTACTAGGATTGCTTAAAAAAATTTGTTTGTACAGGGGTTATTCAGTTTTTAGCCATAATTAAATATACTATAAAACTTATAGAATATTGAAGTTACTAAAGGCACTACGGAACTTTGCTGATCCGAAATGGTTATCATTTTTTAGCTAACTTAACGATGTACCTATAGGCACTCTCTAAAAACATCGTTAAGAGAAGTGAGACAAAAACTGCGAAAATATAAACACCAAGTCCTTTTTTACCGTTCGTGTTGGCCACTATATCGAATTGCACAAGAAAAAAAGCCAAAAAACCAATCACTATAACCCTATAGATTATTAACTTATTTTTTAAACCATTTGATTTTTTGGTTACCATCTAGAGACTCCTATATTAGTTGGTTTTATTATAACTAATTAAAAATTTATAGTAAACTTCTTTATGCTTTTGCTTGGTCGAACTCCTAAGTCTGAGCTTTATTTAGTCCTATGTTCCTTGATCAACTGAACGTCTTCTATATCCTTTTGACGAACATCTTCATCCTTAAGCCAGCTTTCTTTAACACTAAGAAGGAAATCTAGGGTTATGTAACGAACGTCATTAATAACAACTGATTCTTTCAGTAGATCAGTCAAATTATAATTCTTTCCTAACACACCCCAAGATGTACCAATTTCAAATATATTGTCTGTCAGAATTTGGCGATCATGCTTAATTTCAACATTAAATTTGCCCGATGTTCTCAAGTTTTCATACGTAGAACTTGAAACGACGACATCAATGTCGTTACTAGGCCTTATATTCATAGTGTTCATAATTCCTGAGCCAATGACAATAGAGTTATCAATATGAAGATTTAAGCCGGCTAGTTTTGATTTAATATCTATGAGCATACGGGTCTACATCCAATGTGCTGCACTTGGCTGGGGAGATATAAATGATTGCTCTCCATCACCGTAGTCCAGTGGCGGTACAGTCGCTTTACGATTTAAAATGATTCTAGACACTATTCACATCCTTAAACTAT
>CAIRQE010000117.1 GCA_903880655.1 uncultured bacterium | reverse complement strand
TCAAGCGGGGCAAATTTAACTATATCATCAGGTGCAATCACTACTCCAGCAGCATGCACTCCATGACTTCTAATGGTGCCTTCAAGGCGAATTGCCATATCAAATACCCGCTTAGCGGTCGGATTACTGTCATACTCCGCTTTAAGTTCATTATTATCTACAATCGATTTCTCAAGAGGAATATGCCTACCTTGAACTGGAGGAGGAATCATTTTGGCAAGTTTATCTGCTTCAGAATAAGGTACTTGGAGTACTCGGGCAACATCACGAACTGCGGCGCGAGCTGCCATGCGCCCAAATGTAACAATATTTGCAACCCTGTTTGATCCATATTTTTGAACGCAATATTGAATAACCTCATCTCTTCTGGAATCTTGAATATCTATATCAATATCCGGCATACTGATTCGATCGGGGTTTAAAAATCTTTCAAAAAGTAAATCATAGGCCAATGGATCTAGTTCCGTAATTCTTAATGAGTAAGCAATGATAGAACCGGCCGCACTTCCTCGACCTGGCCCAAAAACAATCCCCCTGTCTTTACCCCATTTAATAAAGTCCCAAATAATTAAAAAATAACCGCAAAAACCCATCTCTTCAATAACCTTAAGTTCAAATTCAGCACGTTCCTCTATCTTTTTTGGTAAAGTTTTTTTTGCTTGAGCAGGAGTAAGTTGGATTGCATCTCCTTCTGCTATGCCTCCATAGCGAAAAGCAAGTCCTCGATAAACAAGTTTCTCTAGATATGATTTTTCAGTTTCATCCTCGGGGACATCAAACTTAGGGATAAGAATCTTTCCTAGCTCTATTTCTACATTACAGCGATCTGCGATAGCACTGGTATTGGTTATGAGTTCGGGATAATCCTCCCCCCAACGGCTGATCATTTCTTCTGGTTCAGTTACGTGGAGCGGGAAATCTTTAAGCGACATTCTTTTCTCATCACTCAGGTAGGAACCCGTTCCAACACATAGCAAAATTTCATGCGCTTCTTGATCTTCGTGCCTGAGATAATGCCCATCAGCAGTGACTACAGCCGGAATAGACAGTTCTTTGCCAAGTGCTAAAATTTTGTTATTTATCATTTCTTGTTCTTTATTAGGAAGTGGGTTCTTGGGGTGTCCATGATCCTGCACTTCAAGATAATAACGATCACCAAAAATTTTCTTGTACCAGGTGGCGATTTCTAGTGCTTTTTTGTCTTGTCCTTCTTTGAATGCATTTGCAACTTCACCACCCATGCAAGCACTAAGTACAATGAGGCCCTCATTGTATTTTTCAAGTAAGTCATGATCAACTCTTGGGTAGTAATAAAAACCATCAAGATTTGCCGTCGTTGATAATCGCATAAGATTTTGGTAACCAACATTGTTCATGGCAAGAAGAATGAGATGATACCGATTCTTATCTTTTTGTGGGTCTTTATCGGTATGCCCACGAGATGCAACATATGTTTCAAGACCAATGATAGGCTTAATATTTCGTGCCCTGGCTTCTTTATAGAACTCGATAGCTCCAGAGAGAGTACCATGATCTGTCATCGCTACTGATTGCATACCTGATTTTTTAACAAAATCTAAAAGAGGGCCAATCTTAGTCAGCCCATCAAGTAAACTATATTGCGTATGATTATGTAGATGTACATAATCTTTAGCTGCCACTTTGGGCGTCGATCCCTGCATGTACCCTCACTTATTCTATTCTTCTATTATAGAAAAAATGTGAGCTAACAGATAATTTTTATTGGTGTAAAATATACCTTTAGCGCAATGGTCGGACCTTATTGATTGAGACGTTTTGTTAGGTATTCTCTAAAGTTAGGGCCTAGCTTAGGATCTGCTAAGGCATGGTCGACAACTGCGCGCAAATATCGAGCCTTATCCCCCGCGTCATGATATACACCTTCAATGAACTTTCCGACTACTCGTCCCTGTTCGGCTAGCTCGCTAACACTATGAGACAAACCAATTTCACCGCCATGGCCAATTTTTTCTTGCAATACAATTGGCAGAATATCTGGAGTCAAAAGATACCCACTTACAGCAGCTATATTTGATGGGGCTTTTTCTGGGCCGGGTTTTTCAACAAGCTCTGCAATTTCGAATACTTTATCATTTAATTGATTAGAGATCTTGGCTATTCCATATTTTGAAGTATCTTTAGGTTCAACTTGAATAAGCGATATTACCGATTTTCCGGTTTCATTATAGACATCAAGTAATTGCTTGGCGTGAGGTACCTCAGAACGGAAAAAATCATCAGCAAAAAACATAAAAAATGGTTCATCTTCTCCGAGTAAATGAGAAGCGTTTATTAAAGGTCGCGCATTACCTTTTGGGGTTCCTTTTTGACGAATATAAATAAAATTAGCCAGTTCTGATATTTTTCTTATTTCATCCGCTAAATCATCTTTTCCCTTCTGCCTGAGCTCGTATTCGAGTTCATCACTTCTATCGAAGTGATCTTCGATCGCACGCTTCGTGCTTCCCGTTACGATGATGATATCAGTAACTCCGCTTGCGACAAGTTGTTCAACTATAATTTGAATCACTGGTTTATCAATTATCGGCAGCATTTCTTTTGGCATTGCCTTAGTTTGCGGTAAAAAGCGAGTTCCGAGACCCGCGGCTGCAATGATAGCCTTAGTAGGTTGTTTCATATTTTACTTCTCCAATTGTTTTTTTATTAAGACTTGTACTGCACCTGGGTTTGCTCTTCCCTGTGAGGCCTTCATGACTTGGCCAACTAGAAAACCTATGGCTTTTAGCTCTCCGTTACGTACATCTTCTGCGGCTTTCGCATTATCATTTAATACCTGCTGAACTATCATTACAAGCGCACTGTCGTCAGATATCTGAAGTAGATTCTTTTCTTCAGCAAGTTTAACAGGATCTTTTTCATCATTAATAATTTCAATAAGTAGTTCTTTTGCGGCAGTTGAGCTCAGCCTATTGTCGTCAACCATAGATGCAAGACCAACAAGCTGAGGTATAGCTTTTGAAATCTGAGACCAAGTTAATTCTGATTCGGCCACCTGTCTCATTAACTCGCCTAAACACCAGTTTGCAATTGTTCGAGCTGTTTTTTCATCATGTTCTTCTGTAATGAAACGGATAATATCTGCCAGCTCTCGGTCTTCAAGGATGATGTTAGCCTGAGGGGTAGATAACCCAAAAGAACCGAATCTTTCTCGTAGTGCCGCTGGCAAAAGTGGCATAGTTTGGGCAGTAGCTTCAATAATAGCTTTTGTAACTATAACGGGTGGAACATCAGGCTCAGGGAAGTATCGATAATCGTGTGCGTCTTCTTTTGACCGCTGACTAAACGTTTTCTGTTTAGCGTCATCCCATCCTCTAGTTTCCTGTACGATTGTTTTACCTTTTTCAAGTAAATCTATTTGACGTAAAATTTCGAATTCTACTGCTTTTTCAACACTCTTGAAACTATTGAGATTCTTAGTTTCGCTTCTTGTACCTAATTTAGATAGGTCTTTACTAACGCTTACGTTAACATCAAACCGCATATTACCTTGATAAAGATCTGCTTCTGAAACACCAGCGTATTTCATAAGTAAGTTTAGCTCGTGTGCATATGCTCTTGCTTCTTCACCATTATGAATTTCGGGTTCTGAAACTATTTCCAGAAGTGGCGTGCCAGCTCGGTTAAGATCAACCAACGAATAATCTTCTCCTGCGGGGTGTGTACTTTTACCGGCATCTTCTTCGAGATGGGCTCTCGTAATATTCACAGCGAATAATGTACCATCATCAAGGTGTGCTTCTACGACTCCCTTGCCAACAATTGGTTGAGCAAATTGGGTAATTTGATAGCCCTTAGGTAAGTCAGGATAAAAATAATGTTTTCGGTCAAAGACACTTTCCTCAGCTATTTCCGCACGCAGCGCTAACCCAGCACGAATCGCAAGAGCAACTGCCTGCTCGTTTAGAATAGGAAGTGTACCGGGCAAACCAACACATAAAGGACTAATAAGCGTGTTTGGGGCGGCATCTCTAGCATCATTATTTATACCGGAAAATAGTTTAGTTTTCGTTTTAAGCTGTACATGGCATTCTATGCCAATCGTTGGGTAATAGCCTTTTACTAAATATTTTTCCATCACAAAACTCCCAGATCTTTAAAGGTCTTGTAGTAGCCCCTGAGCGCAAACTTTATATCACCCGAAGACGGATGATAGCTACTTTCATGCACTATTTTATTCCTAAGTTTATGTGCACTCCAAACATCATCTCGATGCTTTAATTTATGTTTTGCGCCGATTAATCTCTGGCTCATACTAGCACCGGAAAATCCCAAACATTTAAGTGCTTCATCGAGTAATTTATCAGCTTGAATAATGCTCATTTCTTTGGTCTTATCATCCTTAAACATATTAAGTATGTCATTCCATTCATTTTTAAAATGTAGTTTGTCTATCCCCTTTGGTACAGATCGTGAAGCTAGGCTAATAATACTCAACACAGCTATGGCGGCAACAATTATTGCGATGATTGCTGAGATGCTCATTAATTATCTTCCTCGATAGTTGCTGCGATTTGAAGCAATGCACGATCTGCTTTTTGAGGTGCCATTAATTGCAGCCCAACTGGCATATTATTAGCCATTCCTGCTGGGATACTTATCGATGGTATGCCTACAAGATTCGCAGAAACAGTCATTATATCCGCAAGATACATTTGTAATTGATCGTGCACATTTTGTCCAATTGCGAAGGCGGTCATAGGTGCAGTTGGACCTACCAAAAAATCTACTTTCTTAAAAACTTTTTCAAATTCATTAATCAGTTTGGTTCTTACTATTTGCGCTTTTTTATAATATGCATCGTAATAGCCACTACTCAGTACATAAGTTCCTATCATAATTCTTCTTTTATTTTCTGCCTCAAAACCTGCTGCACGACTCTTTTCAAAACTTTCGTCTAAGTTCTTTGCGGTAGCATCGCTCAGCCCATATCTCTGGCCATCATATCTACTAAGATTGCTACTAACTTCAGCGGGCACAAGTACATAGTAGCAAGCAAGTGAAAGAGATATCGAGGGGATACTCACTTCTATTATTTCTGCCCCCTGGGCTTTCATTTTTTCAACATTATCAAGAATTACCTTCTTTACTTCTTTATCGATTCCACTTGAAAGATATTCCTTAACAACCCCAATTTTAGCTCCCTTAAGACTCATAGGCTTTCCATCATAGGTTTTTGTATCACGATCAATGGTAGTCCCGTCGAATTGATCTTTACCGCTCATAACATCCAGTACAAGTGCAGCATCTTCGACTGTGCTCGTTATTGGTCCAATAACATCAGTCGAACTAGCCATCGCAACCACACCATACCGAGAAACGAGTCCATAGGTTGGCTTGAATCCAACTACGCCACAGAAACTTGCTGGCAATCGAATGGAGCCACCTGTGTCAGTGCCAAGCGCGAAGGGAGCAATTTTTAGTGCAACTGACGCCGCTGAACCACCAGATGATCCACCGGGAACCTTAGTTTTATCTATCGGATTAAGCGTTGGTCCAAACGCGCTATTTTCAGTGCTACTCCCATGGGCGAATGAATCAAGATTAGATTTGGCAACCATGATAGCCCCTTCGGCTTCAAGCCGCTCTACAGCAGTAGCTTGGTAAGGGGCATAAAAATTTTCTAGCATATGGCTCGATGCAGTCGTAGGAGTGTCAAAAGTTAAAAAATTATCTTTAGCAATGAAAGGCACTCCGGCGAGCGATCCAATTTTTTCCCCATTCTTGATCCTATTGTCTATATCTTTAGCCCGTTCGAGAGCCCGGTGCTTTGATATAGAAAGTATTGCATTATAATCTTTGGTTTCATCAATTATCGAGAAAGAGCGTCTTACTAGTTCTTCGGCAGTAACTTTTCCGCTCGAAACATCCTGAGCAATTTTTTTTATTGAGTCCCAGTTCACGCAATCATCCTCTTAACCTTAAATTGATTTTCTTTTGTAGCGGGAGCATTTTTGAGTAGCTCTGCTGGGCTGACGCCATAGTCGATTAATTCATCTGCTCTTGTTACATTCTTAAGACCGGTGACCTGTGAAGTTGGCGCAAGTCCAGCCACATCAGTATCAGAAAGTTGCTCAATATAGGTAACAATTGAGGATAGTTCTTTTTGATACAGAATTACTTCTTCATCACTTAGCTTCAATTTACTCAGTGATGCAAGCTTTCTAATATCTTGCTCGCTAATTTTACTCATCTATATAAGTATAAAAGGAAGTTGCGTCAAGAACTAGAGGAAAATAAATTATTTAAAGCTTATTTTTTATTTGGGTGATTAAATCTCGTAAATCAGCGGCTTTTTCGAATTCAAGATTGGCTGCCGCCATATCCATTTGGGCAGTTAGATCGCTAACTAGCATATGGTATTCATCTTTAGGAATTTTATCTAGATTAATTTTTGCAGTCTTAGCTTCCTTACTTTCAGCGCCTACAATTGATCGCAGGCTTTCGTCAATATTTTTAATAATTCCTACTGCAGTGATGCCATTGTCTGTATTATATTTTTCTTGGATTGCTCGACGCCGATTAGTTTCGTCTATTGCCCGCTTCATGCTTCCAGTAATATGGTCTGCATACATGATAACTTTGCCTTCAACATGACGAGCCGCTCGCCCAATAGTTTGGATTAATGCTGATTCACTACGCAGGAAACCTTCTTTGTCTGCATCCAGTATTGTCACTAGGCTAACTTCTGGAAGATCTAAGCCTTCTCTCAACAAGTTGATTCCGATCAGGACATCATAGATACCCAGCCGCAAATCCCTTAATATATCAGTTCTCTCCAAAGTATCTACGTCGCTATGAAGATACTGAACTTTGATAGCAAGACCTTCGAGATATTCCTTGAGATCCTCAGCCATCCTCTTAGTGAGTGTCGTAACAAGCACCCGTTGTTTCTTGGTGATTCTATTTCTAATTTCACTTATTAAATCATCTATTTGACCTTCAACTGGTTTTATAATAATTTCCGGATCAAGTAAACCAGTTGGGCGGATTACCTGTTGTATTGGGGTTGGTGATCTACTAAGTTCATAGTCTGCTGGGGTTGCTGAAAC
>CAIRQE010000116.1 GCA_903880655.1 uncultured bacterium | reverse complement strand
TTTATTTAAATTTATTAATTATAAAAAACAAACTATCGCCTCAAAGGAATCCTATGTTCTGGAATATTCATGCCCAAATGCTTTTAAGGAACTCCATGCCGGGCATTTGTATCAGACGGTAGCGGGGGATAGTATTGCAAAATTACTTGAATTCGTTGGTGCTTCCGTACAGCGAACAAATTTTGGAGGTGACGTTGGTCTGCATGTCGCCAAAGCTATGTGGGGAATTCAAAAAGAACTTACAAACGAAAATGGAATTACATCAATAAATATAGATGAGCGACCAAAATTTTTATCCAAGGCGTACGTTGCTGGAGCTGCGGCTTACGAAAATGACGAAAGCGCCAAACAAGAAATTGAAAGTATTAATAAAAAAATTTATGCGCTACATGATGAGAAAGATCATGAATCGCGCTTTGCGACAATTTATTGGACCTGTCGACAATGGAGTTACGACTATTTTGATCAATTTTATAAAAAGATAAAAGTCGCACCATTTCGTTTTTATGCTGAAAGCGAGACGGCGCCAGTTGGAATGAAAATCGTTGAAGCGGGGAAAAAACAAGGTATCTTTGAGGAGTCAGAAGGCGCGATAGTCTATCGAGGCGAGGACCAAGGGCTTCATACCCGCGTCTTTATAACCAAGACGGGGCTTCCGACCTATGAAACTAAAGATCTGGGGGTCATATCAAAAGAATTTGAAGACTACCATTTTAGTAAGAGAATTCTAATTACGGGGCGAGATCAAGCAGAATATATGCGCGTTGTTTTTGCTGCGGCTGAGCGAGTTATGCCGGACACTAAAGACAAGATGCTGCATATTACGAATGGAATTATTAAATTTGCCAGTGGCGCCAAGATGAGCTCACGGCTTGGTAATGTAACTACGGCTAATGATGTCCTTGAAACGGTTTACGCAAACACGCCGCAAGAAAGCCCGGAATCGACACGAACATCGATAGCGCTAAGCGCAATAAAATACAGCCTGCTAAAGCAACGACTTGGATCTGACGTCGCCTTTGATGTCGAAAACTCTGTTAGCCTTCTTGGGAATAGCGGTCCGTACCTGCAATATGCTCTCGTACGAGCCTATAGTATCCTTGAAAAAGCGCACTACCAGGAAGCAGCAATTGCTGAAATTGACTCATTCGAGGCCGGGGAACGAAGGCTCGTACATCAACTCGCTAAATTTACAGAAGTAAGCAAGAGTGCAGCGCTTACTTATTCCCCTCATATTTTATGTACGTATCTCTATGAAACGGCAGCAACGTTTAATATTTTTTATGAACACAATCGTGTTATTGGGGATGAGCGAAGCAACATTCGTTTAAAAATTGTACACGAATATATGAAGATACTTGAGACAGGGCTCAAGTTGCTGGGAATTGATCAACTAACAAAAATGTAGGGTATAAAAATGATGGGCATGCTACTTTGAATACTAAAACAACATCAGCTCTTTTGTTATTTCCAAACCAACTTTTTGAGGCAAAACATTTACCAGTGGCTGACGTAATATATGTGCTGGAAGAGCCGTCTTTTTTCGGTATTTCATTAGATAAACCACGGAAGTTTCATAAACAAAAGCTCGTGTTACACAGGGCAAGTATGAGGGTTTATAGAGATGAACTGCTCCATCACGGCTTGAATGTTGCGCTAGTTGAACTCCCAGAGGTGTTGGATATTGAATCATTTATAGTCCAACTGGCAAAAAAAGGGATAATACATCTAAAGTTATTTGA
>CAIRQE010000115.1 GCA_903880655.1 uncultured bacterium | reverse complement strand
TTTCAGCAGGTAAAAAATGACCATTTATTTAGACAGCAGGTATGCTGATGGTCCACTATTTAAAGCCAAAGATACACGTTCACCTAATAACGTTGTAACAGTATTTAGAACTTTTCCTGTTTATTCAGTATCTTTTTCTTTGTACGAAGTTACCGAAATAGACCGAATTGAAAACATTGCAGTAAAATTTTTGGGTAATCCCGAACTGTGGTGGCAAATTATGGATATCAATCCTGAGATATTGAACCCATTTGAAATTCCTCTTGGAACATTATTGAGAATTCCAAATGAATAACGCTGACCAAAACCGGTATGGGACAAGACTAGCTGTTGATTTTCCTGATTTTCCAATGTTCTCTATACAGCCTAGAAATTTTACTCTCATACAAGAAGCTGGAAAACATGACGTTGCAGAAATAAACTTTCCATCTTTTAGCGAATTCTATTATAAAGCTCTAAAGACTGGTGTTCCTGTCCAGGTTACTTGGGTAAACGAAAAAGGCAAAGGGGTCTTTATTGGGTACGTGCATTCTTCAAGCATGACTACACAAGCAACTTCGGTTCGTGTTGTTACCATTAAATGTGTTGGTTCTTCTTTTGTCCTTAAAGAAGGTGGAGCTAAAATTTGGCGCAATAAAACTGCCAGTGAAATCGTTACCGAACTAGCAAATAATGTTAAATTAAAACCTGTAGTAACTTCAAGTCCTGTTAGGTTTGCTCAGCAGTCTTTAATTGGGCATACCTATTGGGAAAAAATTCAAGAACTTGCCCATCGTATTGGTTACGTTGCTCAGGTTGTTGGAGTAGAACTGCACTTTCATCCTATGGATAAAATGATTGATAGTTTTATTTCTTCTATACCTGTACTGTCGTATCAGGATGGGGATATAGATTCTGGTTATGTGTATGAAGCACAGACCTTAGATAGATTTAAGCCTCTTGTAGGTGACCTTGTAGAGATTGGTGGTCACTCTAGAAAAGATAAAACTGTTTTTGGTATTGACCCTTTAACAGCTAAAATTTATTCTTCAACATCTTCTCCAGATACTGTGGGAACAAACCTTCGTAGTGTTGTTAAAGCTCCTTTATTTAAAGAACATGTTCCTACACGTATCACTGGTAGCGCTGCTGAAAGCAAAGCAATGTCGGAAGCTCAAGCCCAGTTAGCTCGTTGGTCTTTACCCGCAGAAGGGTCTGCACAAGGAGATGCACGTATTGCTCCTTACAGAACTATTGAAATAAATGGTACCGGGGATACCTCAGACGGATTTTGGATAATCACTCGTGCGGAACACTTCATGGCTTTTGATGGTCGTTACACGGTAGATTTTAAATGCGTTTCTGATGGAACTGGCGGAAACAAACCCTCTGCCTTTAGGCCAGCAACAGCTTCTGTGGTTCCTACTAGGAATATTGAATATGAGTTAGCTACAGGAGCCCAACCAACTCCTACCTCCGCTAAACTATCTTCTGTAGAACCTCTTTATAGCCAAACACAGGCAGGGTTTAAAGTAACTCCTAGACGATGGGTAGGAAGATAATGCAAGAAGTAGCAATATCAGTACCCTTTTCGTTTGATATTTTTGGCAAAGTGTCAACTACGACTGACCAAAAAAAGATATGGTCAGATAGAGTCCGCTCTGTTATAGGCACAAATTTACGTGAAAGATTAATGCGCCCCGAATTTGGGTGTCTTGTACCTAGTTCTTTTATGGAGACCCAAGACATAGCATCTTCAATGGTGATTACCGAGGTTGGTAGAGCATTTTCTTCTCAGTTACAACCTTTAACTCTTCAAAGTGTAGACACTATGTTTGAAGAATCTACGGGAATAATGGAAGTTAGTCTGTTTTATAGTCTTCCAAACAATGCTCAAATTGATACAACTATTTCTTTTGTCTATGTCAATGGCAATCAACCAATTTATGAGGAGAACCTGTGAGCGTAACCCCAGCATCCGATATTCCTATCGCTATTAGTTACACGGGGCGTGACTACTATGCGTTGCGGGAACAACTAATAGCTCGTATTCAAGACCGCATCCCTACTTGGACAGCTTCTGACCCTTCAGATTTTGGTGTTGCTCTTGTAGAAGCTTTTGCTTATTTGGGCGATGTTATGTCTTATTACATTGATAGAAACGTCAATGAATCTTTCATTACTACAGCAACACAACGAGACAGCGTATTAAATATTGCTCAAACATATGGGTATGTAGCTGCGGGATACCGACAAGCTTCCGTAACTCTTTCTTTTTTTAACTCTGGTTCTAATGTAATAACTGTTCCTCAAGGAACAGTAGTGTATGGCGATGTTGTAACTGGAGATGTTGTAGAGCAAGTTTATTTTACTACATCAGCGGACGCAACAAGTGACCCAGGATTAAATAACGGAGACGTAACAGTTCAAGCTCTTAGCGGTCGTTCAGTTGCCCTTGTTTCAACAAACGCAAACTCTTATGGAGAACTTGTTGGCACATCAACACAGACAACAAACATGTCATTTGAACTTTTAGAAACACCAGTTGTTGATGGAACTGTGGTTGTTTATGTTGAAGAAGGCAGTAGCTATTCAAAATGGACGCAAGTAGAACATATCGTAGATTACGGTCCATATGACCAAGTCTTTACTGTAAAAAGTGACGCTAATAACGTTGCCTCTATTTACTTTGGAGATGGAATTTCAGGACAGATGCCTGTTAATACCTCTCAAATACGTGTTCAATACACGGTAGGAGGTGGGGCAATCAGCAATGTATTGCCTAACATATTAACCAACATTGATTACGTACCAGGTCTAACGTCTAATGAGCTTACTGCACTAAAATCCGTAATCACTGTCTCTAATTTGGAAACAGCGCTAGGAGGTTCAGACCCAGAACCTCTATCTCAAATTCGTTATGCTGCACCACTTGCTTTGCGCTCTAACAACCGGGCAGTTACACTGCAAGACTTTGCAAACCTTGCAAGTCAAGTAAGTGGTGTTGGAAAAGCTAAAGCAACAGCAGATGTGTGGACCTCTGTAACTTTGTATGTTTCCCCTACACGTGTAGCTACTGATACAGACCTTGCCCCAGGACTTGACGGTACTGGTATAACACAAAACGGTAACCCAACAGTTGAGTTCACCACCATTTCAGCAAATACAGTTTCTTTTTTATCTGACAAAACTTTAATTGGAACCTCAGTCACTGTTCAACCACCAACATATGTAGACGCTATCATCACTGTTCAGTATGTAAAATTTGCTCAATACACAACTGCAGAGATAGAAAGCGCATTAAAAGTAGCTATTGTTACTGATTTTGGTTACACCAATAATGACCTTGGTCAAACTATTTACCCACAAGATATTGAGTATTCTTTGCAACAAATTCCTGGAATTAAAACATCCATGGTAACCGCACTTCATCGCCAAGGTGATAGTGGTTTGACAACCCTTGTTGGAGCAGCTAATGAAATCTTTAGGTTTCAAGAAGCTAATATCAGCGTAGGTTCTGCTTAATGGATGATGTTAAAAAGATACATGGAATCTTTAGAGCAACAGTTTCTGAGAATAATGACC
>CAIRQE010000114.1 GCA_903880655.1 uncultured bacterium | reverse complement strand
TCGTATCGCACTATTCGCTAGCCAATTAAGCGTTCCATCTCCCCCGCAGCTAATTATAAGATCGTCAGGCTCAAGAGTATCGCTTAATTCAGATTCGGATGGTTGCACTAAATCAAGAATAGGCCGCTCATATTTCATGAGTGGATCATATATTTTCTTTTGCATTCGCTCAGAAGAGTCATCCTTCTGCAGTTTAGTTGCATTAGAGCTGGATACGATAACGAACCTATTGGCGTTTATCATAAGCGGTATTATACAGGATTTTTTGACAAAAGTAAAGATTCATTATATAAGTCTTATTTTTCTATTTGCCATTTTTCTAGTTGCTTTGAGTCTCTTTTTCTCCATTTGATTCGGCTATTTATTTCTTGAATGCCAATTTCGATATTTCTCTTTAATGATAATTCTTTTTTCATAGGTAAGAAAAACTCGTTATATTTATCTAGCCATTCTTGAGTAGCAAAGATTCTTCCGGCGTGACGTGGGTAAAGATCGTAGGATTTATCATCACCAAAGTTCTTGGTTATCCACCCCCAATTTGTGGTCAGCCATGTCCACATGATTTTCCTCGTCTTTCGATTTCTAAGATAAAAAATTACCCAACGATCAAAATCCTGAAGTCTTACGAAATCAGATTTTTTGAGTAACTTGAACGATTCTTTAGCTTGATCAACATCTCGTGTACCCGTTATGGCATTACAAACATCCTGGCGCAGGTCTGCATTTTTTATAGTTGGATATAGTTCTACTAGATGATCAAAGATTTTTTTTTCGCCATGTCGTACTGCGGCACTCAAAATAATATGTCTCGTATCTGCCGGTATACTTTCTATTTTTTTATAACGGTTATATTCTCGAAGAGCCTCTTTAATAACTATTGGTTCATCACTATAAGTTGCCATCCCAAGGATGATGCCCCTCAATTTAGTATCATTAAGACTTTCGCCTTCATTTTTTTTCCAACCAAGGATTTCGTAATTATATTTTGCAATTTTCCAGGCAAACGATTTCATCTTTTTTTCTGCTACCATATCGTCCTCAGCGAGTGTTCTTGCATCACTCATGCATAAGCTCATTACCCCCCAAACGGGTTCTTGACGCTCTTTAGATAACGCATCAAGTAAATCAAGAGTTTCAATTATAGAACCATGGCCAGTTCGTGCCTGCATGAGTGTGTCATTAAGTAGAAAAAGTCGTTCGGATGGATTAAGGCGACCAGATTTAATTAATGATTTTAAATAAGCTCTATGTTCTGGATTCTCATAGCGTACTGAATAATGTAGTCCACCGCTGTTTAGCCGTAGATACTCTGGTTTTTCTAGTTTTAACGATCCGGAAGCCTTATTGAATAGCTCATTATTTTCATTCTTAGGTTTTATGCCAAGGGGAATTGGCCATATTTCGTCAGTATCTTTCTTCGAAGTATCCGAAAACCTGTTTTGTGACAGTGAAAGCCGTGTTCCTTTTTGGTCAACCATAAGGAGAGGAAATCCAGGTTGTTCGATCCATTTGTTCATAAAGCTCTTCACTTTTTTGCCAGAAACAATTTCTAAAGAATCCCACAAATCGTTGCCGGTCGTGTTGCCGTAGGCGTGTTGCTCAAAATAATGACGAAGCCCTTTTTTGAAATTAGATTTACCTACGTAATCGTGGGCCATTAGTAACAATCGAGCACCTTTTGCATAAACGATAGATGGATCAAAAAGAGTGCTAATTTCGTCTGGGTGATTTACTTCCGTTTTAACTGCTTGGACACCAGGTAGGCAGTCTCTCCAAAAAGCACTCAGTGCTTCCTGGGAGGCAAAACTAAGCATAATATCCCATTCTGGATGGAGCGCATCTACTGCAATATATTCCATTAGTGTCGCGAAACTTTCATTAAGCCATAAATCATCCCACCATTTCATCGTCACAAGATTTCCGAACCATTGATGGGATAATTCATGTGCTATAACAGTTGCGACATATTCTTTCGTAGAAGTGGAGGTAGTCGCTTCGTCTACCAGAAGACAAACTTCTCTATAAGTTATTAAGCCCCAATTTTCCATTGCGCCACTACTGAAATCGGGAAGGGCAATATGATCACACTTTGTGAGTGGGTAAGGAGTATCAAAGTACTCGTTAAAAAATTCAGTTACTTTTACTGCGGTATCGAGTGCAAAAGATAAATTTTTCTTTGGGTGATCCTTACTTGACCATACACTAACTTTAGTTCCATTTTTTGTTGTTCCGCTAGTTGCATGCAAATCACCAATAATGAATGCCAGTAAATATGTACTCATTAGGGGAGTGTCGTGAAAGGTTG
>CAIRQE010000113.1 GCA_903880655.1 uncultured bacterium | reverse complement strand
TCAAAGATTAGTTGAAGGCCAACATTTAAATAGCGACCGAGAATTGGTTCTTGAAGTAGTAGAAGATTTAGTTAAAAAAGATGTAGATGGTGTTGCTTTAGCTTGTACGGACTTACAGTTATTATTGCCGTCAAGTGACAAGATTCATATTTTTGATACTATGAACGTTCTAGCACAAGCTACCGTCAAAAATATACTTGCTTAGTTTGAATTCAGTTGCGATAACGTCTACGATGGCCCTCCAAAGAGACCTGAACAGATACAGATCGGTTCCAATAGCAGTACCTCTGTTCTATTGTCACTAATTTGTATCTGTTATTTAGTTCTAGTCTCTGTTGCCCTAAGAACTACGGCCATCTTATTGATACAATAAAACCATGTCTCAAAAATATGTAATTGCCCACTTTATAAAACCAGTAGTGCCAAAGTATAACTTTTCGTGCAAGGAATGGCCACTGCATGTTACCTTACTTCCTAATTTTGTTATAAGTGACTCAATTGAAATACTTATCAATAATTTAGAAAAAATATCTCACTCAATTAGTCCGTTCAGTATTCAGGTAGCTGACGATGAAAATTTTGGCCCAAACGGCGAAGTATTAGTTTCTCTCATAAAACCTGAGGCAGGTATTCTATCACTTCACAGCAAGTTGTTAGATATCACCAAATCCTATGAATTTGATACACCTCAATACATTGGAGAGGGCTATAAACCTCACGCAACAAAGCAGATCAATAGCCAGCTCATTAGTGGTGAGAAATTTCATATTGATAACATGACGCTTGTGGACATGTTTCCTGATAATGACATTCAGCGACGAGAAATTATCAAAACATTCCAGTTCAATTAGTTTGTTACTGAATCGTGCTTACAACATAAGCTCGTCCACTACCGTTGATTATAGTTGCGATAGACAAGACTGTGGCCCTCCAAAATTTCCAGAGGTGTTAATTTTACCTCCATTTGAAAACGAGCTAGCACCCACCCCTGTCATTTGCTATTATTAGGGCACAATGCCCTCACAAAAGACTGACGCCTCAATAATTGAAAATGAAAAACAGCTTATTAAAGATACTGCTGGACTTTCCAGTACAGATGAAATTATCTTCAATGACCGTGGATGGGATAGCCGAGTTTATTCATTTGGCGATTGCTACTACTTCAAGTTTCCACGCTCCGAGAAAATACAAAGTAGATATAAGTACGAAATAGCTGCCATAAAGTTTATGGCCAACCTGAATGTAAGAATTGTGGCCCAAAAGATCCTGTGGGAACACCCTGCAAACGCTTATTTTGGCTATGAAGGCGTACAGGGTCAGCCAGTGAGCAGCATCATTGATAAGCTAGAGAGCAGCCAGAAACAAACAGTAGGAAATGTTCTGGGTGACTTTTTAAAACATTTCCATGAGCTTAAACTTCCAGGCGCCAGAACTATGAGTCTGGAGGATGAATCAAAGCAAATACAACGTTGGTATGAAGACAGCAAGGCAATTATACAGAAGTGGTTTACAGAGACTGAGCAACATAAACTGCATAATCTAGTCTACGAAGAATGGCCATCAAAACTAATTGAATTAGGCAGCGAGCCAGTTCTTTGCCATGGCGACTTACATTTTGAGAACGTTCTATACGACGAAAGCGGGACAGTTGGCATTATTGATTTTGGTGATGTAGCTTACTTTGATCGCTCAAAAGACTTTCTCGAATTAGAAGAGGACGAAGAAATTTTTGGAGCAGCACTTAAAACCTACGGCAATCAGGACTCACATCTAAAGCAAAAAATAGCAGTCCGACAGGCCATGATACAAATAATAAACCTCGGCTTCCATGCAGGAAAAGATGATGAAGCCAATATTGAGCGGACTGTAGAAAAAATTAGGGCAAAGTTGCACATGTAGTTACGGGTTAAACAATCTGTTGCGATCTAAAGAAACGCTCCCGTGTCTGTCTTTTTGTGTTTTATAAGGTACTTCTAGCAGTTCCCTCCACCTCTTGAATTCATCAAGGATGGGTTTAAACTTTTCTATGAGTGCACCTCCAATACGATTATGGTTTAATCACAAATGGTTTCCCTCTGTTTTTATTTTTTGTATACTACTATCAAGGAGACTAAGTGGCTAATCAAAAAAAGCAAAATTATAAATTATTATCTGAATGGAATATAAAACAGAATGATAAGTCGCTAGTTATTTCAGGCGGTGCCGATGCGCGTTATGAGATTGAACTTGAAAGCGAAGAGACATCGTTTTTTTCATCATTAGAGCATGACAAAACTTTTGATATTGATAACCTAAATGATCATGATCGACGTGTATTTGAAGAATTGGTTACAGCAGAAATCGTAGTTCCAGAATTACAAAAAGGTAAAGTAATGAGGATTGCTGTGGCAGGAGACGACAACAAGCTTAAGCTAAATTTTGATAATGGTCTATTGATGGTTGATTCGAATCAAGAATATGATCTTGCATTAGTAATTCGAATAAATAGCACTTACGCCGAATTGCTAGCTAAGATAGATTATCAAAATATAACCAAGCCACATCTATTTGTAGATCTTGCGTTCCATCACACTATTTCTATTGGGCCTTTGGTTTTTCCTGGTGAAACAGCATGTATAGCTTGCTTGCAGGGAAGAATTAGCTCCAGATGGGGTGATGAGGATCCTCCAGTCTTACCTCAAATATCAAAGAGATACTTAGGGGTTGCATCCGAATTAGTTTCAACGGAACTAAATAGAATTGCAAACAACGATATGAGTCTAACTAATAAGACTATTTCATGGAATTTTCTAGATAGGTCAATTAATAAAGATCAGTTGCTTAAAGTGCCCCTATGTCCAATATGTTCAAAAAATAGGTTTGACCTGAACGGATCATTAGTATTACCATGGACTAAAGTATGAAAGCATTAATAACTCAATTTGACGACAAAAGATTATCTAACGCGGTCGCTACTCCTACATGTTCTTCTTGCTGTTGTTGCTGTTGTTGCCTAGCAACATCAATAGCATCTTCTACGCTGTTAGCTCAAAGAATTTCCAAGGAAGGGACTAAGCATCAGATCCCAGACCGCAAATTACTAACATTGCTTGCTGCACTCTTTGTACCCATTACTGCCGGACTAGTTTATTTAGGGTTTTGGTCTATCAACACTCTTCTCAGATCTTGCAGCGAACAAAGCATTATTTTTTCAGGATCTGTAATTGGCACTCCTTTTACCACATGCACTAATACAGGATCTGTATTTATCTACCCATCGATAATCATAGTTCCTTTCTTGGTGCTTTTATATCTATACAAGAGAGTGCATATAGAAAAACCATTAAAGCGAGCCTTTTTAGTAACTTCTCTTATTGCGGTTGCATTCACGGCAGAGCTCGCTGGGGGAGCAGCGCTTATTTTTACTGGCGTTGGCGGAATTGTTTATATAGCAATGGTGCCCGTAGTAGTTGGCTGGATTACTATTTGGTATCATCGACATCTTGGTAAAGAGGTTAATAAAGAAGTCTTAGAAACGTCGACTATCCAAGCCGTATACCCCCAATCACCTAATCAAGATCATAAAATGGAGCAACATGACGAAGAATCAACAAATACAGAAGAACCATCTCAGCAGAACCCTACTAATTCAAGCACCCAACAATAGACACGGCATTTCGCTCGAACCTCAACGCGCTGAAGTATCCCTAAGTGATGTTCAGGATATTATTCATATGGGCGTACCTGGCTCTATTCAATCCCCATGGGAAAGTGCAGCTGGAGGCATCGGAAGAAATGAAGAAGATGCAAAGTTAGCTGCAATAGGTGAGGCCATAGAAAGATATTGTGCAACACTAATTCAAGTGCCCTTAAAATCTAAACTGTTAGTTGATAAAAATAAACAAATAGACGCCCAAGAATGGTGCTTATTCACTAAAGAACAAAGAAACGATCCAGCTTTCCCATTTGAAAATATTTATTCGGATAAATGTTTATTGACAAACGTCTTTGATTTCCAAAATAACAAAGAAGTATGGATACCCCATCCGCTCGTAGTGCTCCGTGACGACTATCAAACTGGCATTCCTACCTCATCTGGACTTGCAGCAGGACCAACCGCTCATCAAGCTCTCTTAAGAGCTATTCAGGAGCTCATAGAACGTGATGCGCTAATGATGACATGGCTACATAGTGTGCCGGCTCGATCAATAAAAGTGCCTTCAAAATACTCAGAAAAAGTAAAAGCTTTAGATGGTGAAATGTGGATTTTTGATTTAACTCCTAAGTATAGTCCGTTTCCAGTTATCGCAGTGGCTGGAGGTATACAAAAAAGAGGTAAATGGCGCTACTCACTAGGGGTAGCCTGTCGAGAAACTTGGACAAACGCATTAGAAAAAGCGTTCCTAGAATGGAATCAGGGAGTTTTATTTGCTGGGATTTATGAAAAACACGTTGATGCTTCAAATATAATTGATCCGTATAAGGTAAAATCTTTTGATGAGCATGCTATATTCTACACTCTAAATCCTGAGCTATGGCACACCTTGCCAATGTTTAGCAACACAAAAAAGATTTATGAAGTTTCACTTAAAGGAAAAGTAATTGATACTGAACATGCACTTAAAATAGTGAAGAAAGCATTTCTTAAAAACAATATTCGTTTATTCTATCGTGATTTGACCACGATTGATGCCGACCAACTTGGAGTACGAGTAGTAAGAGTAACCTCCCCAGACCTTGCACCTATTTTCGCACATCAGGAATGGCCACTCATCGGTAATATACACAAAAAGCTACATAATCGATATCCGTGGGCGGATTATAAACTTGAATTTCCTAACTTAATGCCTCATCCTTTAGGTTAAATATGAATGAAGATGAGACTATATTCGAAAAATTCTGGGAAGCTTCAAGTTTAGATAAATTTAATGAACAACAATTTTCACAGAAACTTAGCTCTTACGATAGCGACGATAAAGAATTAATTCTAGAATATCCTTCAGAACCTATTGCACTACCCATATTAAAAAGTCGAATTAATAAGATTTCAAAAACAAGGAAAAGTGTACGTAATTTCGATAATGAAGAATTATCACTAAAAGAGCTGGGTCTACTACTATCTAGCTTCAAAGCATGGAATGGACTTGAACATAGAGGATATCCTTCTGCAGGTGCAACATATGTCACTGAAATATTTTGTCTAGCCTTTAATGTAGAGAAATACTCCGGCAAGATTATTTATTATGACCCCGAAAAACACGGTTCTGTAATTATTTCAGACAATGGGCCATCATGGGATGAAGCGAGTAAATCTTTGAATATAAATGTAGTTGGTGTTCCGAGCCTGCTAATTATATTTGTTACTTTTCCAGATCGTTCTACAACTAAATACGGAGAACGAGGAGGAAGATTTGCGTTACTAGAAGTTGGTGCTGCACTCCAACAGCTTTCATTACAGATCGCTGAATCATCCAAGCTAAAGGGTGTAGCAGTTGGAGGCATGCAAGACGAGGTCTGGAAACGGATATTAAAACTTCAAACAACTAATGCACATATATCCCTCGGCTATTTAGTT
Source organism: uncultured bacterium (assembly GCA_903880655.1). Lineage (GTDB taxonomy): Bacteria > Patescibacteriota > Saccharimonadia > Saccharimonadales > CAIOMD01 > CAIOMD01. The sequence continues at coordinate 885 of CAIRQE010000113.1, read as the reverse complement.
GGCAAGTAACGTTTCTAACAATAGTTGTAATAGCATCTTCACTGGCCCTCCAAGCATATGCATAAGTATTGTTGATTTGGTCAATTTTTCATATTTCGATATACTGAACCCATGAAAAATCCCATACCAGAAATTCGAATTAAAGACGCTTGGTTATTGCGTGAAAATGCATCAAGACACTTGCACGAACTATGGGGCAAAGACAAAACACTAGCTGATGATGATTGGATGGAAAAAAGAGTTGCTGATTATCGCAAAGCGTGGAAGCCGTTTGAAAAGCAAATACTAACTTCTATGACCGACCTGCTTGATTTATCATTTAGGCAAAACATTATAGATGTGCATATCGCTCCTTGGTTTAATGCGTTTAGCGACCCTATGGTAATTGGTGTTATAAAAGAACCGGATCAATTTGTTGATATTCTTACCCACGAGCTATTACATCGTCTTTTGACCGACAATACATCGATACCACACGAAACGATGATACTAGTTGAGTGGCAAAAGCTGTTTGGCAAAGAACATACCTTTGGTACTTTGGTTCATATACCAGTCCACGCAGTACACAAAGCAATTTATCTTGATGTACTCAATGCACCTGAACGCCTAGAAAGAGATATTGCTGGCATTAAAAAAATCAAAGCCACTGATTACATAAATGCCTGGGGTTATGTGGATAAGCACGGCTATTTGGAAATAATAGAAAAACTTAGAGCCTCATACAAAAAACTTCAAGCTGAACAGTAGGAGATATTTGCTTTAACTACTTCTTGCGAGAGAGTTTTTTGTTATTATTGAATCATAGAAAGAGTAACTTCATCTGGTGGGTTTGTGCAAAAAGCCAATAAAGTTTTATTGATTAAACTAGATAGTGCTAAATATTCC
>CAIRQE010000112.1 GCA_903880655.1 uncultured bacterium | reverse complement strand
TTGCTTACGTTCGTGGCGTACCTTTAGACCAGGCTACTGACTGGGCCAATACCAATCTTAATTTGGTAGCCCGCCTTATGCGGTTGACCGAGCCTGAGAAGGTTCAAGGAGAAGAGGTTATACGAGTAACTGAGTCAATGCTGGGCGCTTTTGTAGACGCCCCTGATGAGGCGCTAATTGCCCGTGGTTTATCTCGTGAGGCGACAAATCATTATAGGATTAGGTGGGACCGACATAGTGGTAATTGGATTATTCCTGTACGTCATGTTTATGGTTCGTTATTAGGCTGGCAAGAAAAAGGCTTTAGTACTCGTTATTTTAATAACCACCCAAAAGGTATGAAAAAGGGCAAAGCGCTTTTTGGCTATCAACAGTACAGCTCAGGCGACATGATTGTGGTTGAGTCTCCTTTAGATGTTGTACGTTTAGCTTCTCTTGGTATTACTGGTGGAGTTGCTACTTTTGGTTGCTCTATTAGCATTGAGCAGCTAAGTGCAATTAGGGGCGCAGATAGAATTATTTTTGCTCTTGATAATGATGAGGCGGGAAGAGTTGCCTCTAGGGATATGCTCAACCGCTGTAAAGAATTAAAAGCAGAAGCTTGGTTCTTTAATTACGCAGGTCTTGATGTAAAAGATGTTGGTGCAATGAGCCGATCAGAAGTAGTATTAGGATTACAGAACGCACAACACATGATTCGTGGAGAGAAAGCAATAGCGTGATTATTGGTCTTACAGGTTTTGCTAGAAGCGGTAAAGACTCAGTTGCCAAAGTGCTTGTAGACCAATATGGGTTTACACGAGTAGCTTTTGCTGACAAAATTCGTGAACTTTTATATGAGGTAAACCCAATTGTTAATGACAGTAATTTTACACTTCAAGGTGTGGTAAATGAGTGCGGCTGGGAAGACGCAAAAATGCTATTTCCAGAGGTGCGTAGGCTTCTTCAAGATTTAGGGGTAGGTGCGCGCTCTCTTTTTGGAGATAACTTTTGGATCAATCAGGCAATCGGCCCTATTGGTATTGGGCAACCTAATGTTGTTATTACAGACGTTAGATTTAAAAATGAAGCGGATACACTAAAGGTTAATGGGGCAAAGCTTTGGCGTGTCGAACGCTCAGGAGTAGCTGCCTACAACCATCATATTTCTGAAACAGATATGGATGGGTACCCCGTAGATCATGTCTTTGTTAATAATGGCAGTCTTGAAGACCTTAAAACCTTAGTAAAAACTAAGATGAAAGACTTTACATGACTTTTACAGGAACGCTTTTACCCTATCAACCTGAAGCAGTAGATCGTATGTGTGACCGCTCTAGCATGCTGGTTGCCTACGACCTTGGTTTAGGCAAAACCGTTATTACTATAGCCGCTTTAGAACGTTTAATGGATGAGCGGAAAGTTGAAGAGCCAGGTCTTATAATTTGTTTATCTTCCCTTAAGTACCAGTGGGCTAACCAGATTGAGAAATTTACAGATGGCACTTCACGCGCTTTGGTCATTGATGGCTCCCCGACTAAAAGAGCCGCGCAATACGAAGAGGCTTATGATTGGAGGAACTCTGGTGTTGACTATATTATTCTTAACTACGAACAAGTGGTTAACGACTGGAAGTTTGTCGAAAGACTCCCTAGAGGATTTGTAGTATTAGATGAGGCTACGGCCATTAAATCTTTTAAGTC
>CAIRQE010000111.1 GCA_903880655.1 uncultured bacterium | reverse complement strand
GCTGACACTTTTAGTATTACAGACATTAATACCGGCACTATTGCTAGCGGTACGGCTTGTATTTATTCAACTGGTAGATGGATAGCTAGTTACAATACCGGTACAGCGGTCCAACCTTTTCAAGTTATTTTTTCTGGCGAAGGTGTTTTGGCACAAAAGGGTGTTTATGTTGTTGTAACCAATATCTCTTGGCAAACAATTCAATATGGCTAAGAAAAAAGGTGTCTCGCTTGCAGTTGGACGTGGGGAAAAATTACCTGTATCGCAAGGTGCAGGACTTACCGCAAAAGGAAGAGCAAAGTATAATAAAGCTACAGGTTCTAATTTAAAAGCCCCGCAACCACAAGGTGGTCCTCGCAAAAAGTCATTCTGTGCAAGAATGTCTGGAATGCCAGGTCCGATGAAAGATGAACAAGGCCGTCCAACAAGAAAGGCAGCGTCATTAAAACGCTGGAACTGTAAATGATTAAACATTTTAATGAAGTAAGTGAGCACACAAAGAATATACTTGATGGAGCCTCTATTGCAACAGTATTGGGAACATTGGCAAATATTCTTCCAGCTATGGCAGCTATATGGACTATTGTATGGACAACCATACGTATATATGAAACTAAAACTGTACAATCTTGGTTAAAAAAGAAAAATGCCGAGCAAGAGTAAAAAGCAACACAATTTAATGGCAGCTGTGGCACATAACCCAGCATTTGCTAAAAAAGTAGGAATTCCTGTCTCTGTTGGTAAAGAATTTTCAGATGCTGACAAAGGCAAGAAGTTTGGGTCTGGAGGTCGTGCAGACTTACAGAAAATTAACGCGCCGAAGACTAAACATGGTCAAGACGCAATTTTAAATAAAGGTGGAATTATTATGGCTAAAACAGGACCAAATACAATGGCTAAAGATGTAGAAGCAGGTTCAAACAAATTACTTAAATTTGGTGAATCAGCAGTACAAAAACGTGGTCATACTAAAGGTAAAAACTTAGGTGATTCAGGTTCGATAGTAGGTATCGAAAGCGGCGGCATGAAAAAAGGTGGTAAAGTTACAAAGATGTGTGGCGGCGGTAAAATGAAAAAAATGGCTAAAGGTGGTACCGCTTCAGCTCGTGCTGATGGTATAGCTTCTAAAGGTAAAACTAAAGGTAAGTTCTGCTAATACTATGAGAGCTTCTCGTGGTATGGGTGATATAGCCCCATCTAAAATGCCGAAAGCAGTTAAAAAGGCTCGTCGTGATGATACTGATTTTACTCAGTATAAAAAAGGCGGTAAGGTAGGGCTTTACGCAAATATTCATGCAAAACAAAAAAGAATAGCTGCAGGTTCTGGCGAGAAAATGCGCAAACCTGGTTCTAAAGGTGCGCCAACTAAACAGTCCTTTATTAATTCAGCTAAAACCGCAAGGAAAAAATAATGGCAACTACAGGTCTAAGTACATTTAATTTAGACATGAACGAGATAGTTGAAGAAGCATTTGAAAGATGCGGAAAACAACTTCGTTCAGGTTATGACTTTCGCACAGCCAGACGCTCAATCAATTTATTAACAATTGAATGGGCTAACAAAGGTATTAATCTTTGGACAGTTGAGCAAGGTCAAATTGTAATGAATACTGGCCAAGCCATATACCCACTTCCTGTAGATACTATTGATATACTTGATGCTGTAACGCGTCAATATAATGGTATGCAAACAAATCAAATTGATATTAATATCAATCGCATTAGTGAATCAACTTATTCTACGATTCCTAATAAAAATGCTACAGGTCGTCCAATTCAAATGTATGTAAACCGTCAGTCAGGTAATGTTGCAGAGATTGCTCAAACAACATTAGCAACTGGATACCCGATTTCATCATCAGATACAACTATTACATTAACATCAGTTACAGGACTTCCTACAGTAGGATTTATTAATATTGATAACGAAACAATTGGTTATCAAAATATTGTAGGTAATCAAATTTTAAATGCATGGCGGGGTCAAAATGGTACAACAGCTGCAAGTCATGCTGTAGGTGCTAGT
>CAIRQE010000110.1 GCA_903880655.1 uncultured bacterium | reverse complement strand
AATGCATCAATTGTTTTTTCAAGTGCCTTAGGCAGAATACTCATAGCTAAGAAACGACTCTACAGGCCTAGGCTTCCTAGGTTACCGAGCATTGGTTGCATTTTTTCAGCTGCAATTTTTTGGCTTTGTGCGATAGCGTCTTTTACTGCTTCTTCGATCCATCGCTCCAGTTGACCGATATCATCGAGGTCTACATACTCAGGATCGATATGGATTTTCTTAATCTTTTGTTCACCAGTAATTTCAACTTTAACAGCACCATCACCTGCCTCTACGTCAATAATCATCTTCTGTAGTTCTTTTTGAAGCTTACGAACTTTCATTAGCATCTTAGCTTGTTCCATTTTACTCATTGATTTGTCCTCATTAACATTGGTATTACTTCTATGATTTTACCACGTAAACAGATTTTGTATGAGGGTCATTTGGCCACGCCACAAAATAGCTTTCTAGATGATAGGCAGAAGTGAGTGTAATTGAAAAAACGAGCAGACTAATTCCGATGTTTCGAGCAAGTGGATTTCTTGGAAAATAGGCAAACCATTGGGTAATTAGTTCAACAATACCCGTGATTATCCCGATATAAACAAACGGAATTAATATGACTGCTTCCATGCTGAAGTTTGGAGAAAAAGGAATTACAAGCAGTAGAACTAGCATGGAAGAAAATAGCGTAATTGTTTTGATGTTTGTTTTTCGTTGGTAGGAGTAGTAAACGCCAAGTATAAACATTGCAGTTGAGAAGATATCGAGCGCCGGTAGATGCCCTATTCGAAGCTCAGGAAGATAGGGCGCATGTATAAATATGCTCGTAATAACCTGAAATAAATGGGAAAAATACTCAGTAATTGATGGGAGGGTTTTTGAACCGCCAAGTAATTCTATAATTTGGCCTGGGTAGTGTGCCAGACTAATATAGAGCGGACTAACTATTAGAAGGTAAAGTGCTACGGCTCCAAAGAACTGTACTTTTTTGAGGTCGGATAGTAGCAATTTTTCTTTCTTCACGATAATTGCTAGTGAAGCTATAATAAGCCAAAACATAAAGGGGATATATGCTGCTACACCAAGACCGGCGGCAAGTGCCATGAAAGCAAGCGTTCGGTATTTCTTTGTTCGAGAAAACCATGCGAGGGGTGCTACGGCGAGGAGTGGCCCGAGCACGAGCAATATAAGGGGGGTAGCTTGGTGTGTAGTATGTAGTAGCCAGCTACTCGTAATAAACAAAAGCGTACCTATGGTCGCGACTCGAATGTTAAACCAGATTCTAATAATGTAGTACATCAGTGCAGTCGCAAAGAGTCCAAAAAATACACTCGCTACGCGTGCTCCATACAGTGGGTTTTTTGAGATATTTCCAAATAAATAAGCGAGGAGCATGTAGGGTGCATTAACAGCACGGTGCCACGGCAGCGGAAGATGCGCTAGGTCACCGAGAGTATTGCTTTCGAATTTATTTTGACCTGGCACCAAAGAACTTAATTGTAGACTGAGCGTAATGACGGCAATTGATGTGACTAGAATAGCGATCGATATCCCTCGCCAATGTAGCTTTACCCAGTTTAGTATTGATGAAATTATTTTTTTCATTAAGCCTATATAGTATAGCAGTTTATCAATCGAACGGTACTTTGGGAGCGTGTCGCTTGTCTAGTCCTTTAAAGCGCTGTTTCTCTTTATCGAAGTACAGTTCAATGTTGCCAGTCGGGCCATTTCTATGCTTTTTAATAAAGATATCTGTAATATTTTTACGATCCGTATCCGGGTTATAGTAATCCTCACGATAAATAAAGGCTACCACGTCAGCGTCCTGTTCGATCGAACCAGATTCACGAAGGTCAGCTAGTTGAGGAATTTGTGGACTTCTAGATTCAACTGAACGGCTTAATTGGCTGAGCGCTATGACTGGTACGTTAAGCTCACGTGCAACGGCTTTAAGGCCACGGCTGATTTCAGAGATTTCCTGCACACGATTACCATCGCCACCAAAACGTGAGCCACCGCTCATAAGCTGCAAGTAGTCCACCACAATAAGTCCCAGTTGACGCTGGTGCTGTTCTCTTCGGGCTTTGGTACGCATATCGCGCACCGTT
>CAIRQE010000109.1 GCA_903880655.1 uncultured bacterium | reverse complement strand
TTGCAACAAACTAGTGCTCGCCTTGCCGCTTTCTACGACTACAGTTACAGCGTCTTTCCACATATCGTCATCCGCTTCACTTGCTCCATGATCAACGACGACGCCGCCCTTACCGTTGAGCTGAACTGGCATACTAACTACTTCATCATCATATTGAGGATCTCGGTGGGCTCGAAGAAAATCGGTAACCTTATCAATCTCTTCTTTATCTATAAGCGCACCCTGTACGCGAATAGGCTTACCCATATCACTCGTCATAAACAACATGTCACCCATGCCGAGTAGCTTATCTGCTCCTTGTTGATCGATAATAGTCTTTGAGTCAACGTAACTTACTACCGTAAAGGCGATGCGAGCTGGAACATTGGCCTTAATAAGACCAGTGATAACATCAACACTTGGACGCTGCGTCGCGAGCACAAGATGTATCCCTGCTGCACGTGCCTTTTGAGCGATGCGAACAATAAGACTTTCAACATCTCTGGCTGCAACCATCATAAGATCAGCCAGCTCATCAATAACAATAACGATGTATGGCATGCCCTCTTCTTTTTTGAAGTCATTATATTCGGCAATATTACGCATGCCATCGGCTGCAAATGCACGAAGACGACGTTCCATTTCTGCAACTGCCCATTTAAGTGCACTTATCGTCTTTTCTGGCTCAGTAATAACTGGTGTGAGCAAATGCGGAATAGCGTTATATGGGGTTAATTCAACCTGCTTAGGGTCAACCAAGATAAGCTTCAAATCTGATGGGCTATTTCTGTAAAGTAGTGATGTTAACAGGGTATTAATCATGACGGATTTACCCGATCCAGTCTGACCGGCAATCAAAAGATGGGGCATCTTATCGAGTGATCCAATAACGGGGTTTCCAGAAATATCCTTACCTACTGCAAATGGCAAATGAGATTTTACTTCAGCCCATTCCTTTGACCCAACAATACTTGCAACGCGAACTGTTGCCGCTTTATAGTTTGGAACTTCAATTCCAACCGCACGTTTTCCAGGAATTGGCGCCTCAATGCGGATTGCTTCAGCAGCAAGCTCGTAAGCTATATTTGTTTCATAAGATGCAATCTTACTAAGTTTTTGACCCGAGGATGGCTTCATGGTGTACTGCGTAACTCGAGGCCCTATATTTGCCCCTTCCATCTCTACTTTTATACCAAATTCACCAAGCGTAGACTTAATCATTTCGGCGTTTGCACCAACGTCTCCTGGATCTGCCTTATCTTGTTTTTGATTAAGTAGATTTATCCCTGGGAATTTCCAATCTGGATCGCTTGCAGCTGTAAGTGCTGCATGATCTTCAATGCCAGTTAATTTTGACGCGCTATTTTTAAGAGAACTTAGGCGTGGAGACGGTTTACCGTCACCATTATGATGTACAACTGGAACTCCTTCATGCATCTGGAATGACGGCTCTTTATCTTTATTCTTAAGCTCATTTAAATCAGTATCGCCACTTTCAGATTTTCTCATCAACTTCTTGAGCAACTTGAAGACCTGTTTTGGCGTTAAGCCAACAAAGTACATCCCTGCAATTGCTGTTATAACCGCACTAACAATAAATGCAGTAATACTATTCAAAAACAAATGGAGACCTTTTTCAGTGATACTGCCAAAAGCTCCACCGTAGTTACCTTTTACCGATGAATTGGCTCCGTTTTCACCTGCTGGGATTTGCAACATTGCAGCTAAACCCAGTAAAAGCACAAGGCCACTTATGAGCTTACTCTTTGGAACAATATTTTCTTTATCACGGATTTTAAAATAGGCGATAAGGACCATGACAAAAGGAAGCACATACGCTACCCATCCAATACACCAGCTCGTAAGCTTATAAAGCTCTTCAGGTAGTGCGCCACCCCAATGGAAGCCGCCGATTAGTAAAAAGAAGGCTGCGACAATAAGAATGAATGAGTTAACTTGCCGCCAGAAAGTTTTAGATGCTGCACTCTGCTCCGCATCCTGCTTCTTGTCTTTCTTTTTTACTTGTTTTTTCTTCTTTGGCATATGCTTTTTATTTTACCCTATTTTGTTCTTTTTATTATGCATAAAACAGATATATACATTTGGATATTACGATGTATATTATACCACAGAAAGCTTAAAAAGTCTATTCAGTTTTGGATTCTTGGTTGAGCAGTTGCTGTCGCATTTGTGCAAAACGTTTGGCCTGCTCTGAAGCGTCTTCTCTTTGCCTGTCTCCATTTTGTGGAGCTGGGGTGTTTGGTCGGCTCGAGCGACCGTCAGGTGTGGCACCACTCTTACCTACGATGTTAATTACAGGAATTACAATTGGTGAACGCTGCGTTTTTTCAAATAGAAAATGCGTAACATGCTCTTTAATTTCTTGTTTGAATCGATCAAGATCTACTCGTTTAAAGCGCTGTTGAATAGCCCGTCGTAGTTCATTTCTAAGATCATTCATAAGTTCTTCATTGTCTCGAATATAGATAAATCCACGACTAATAATGTCAGGACTAGTGAGACTTGCTCCAGATTTTCTATCAATGGTAAGTACGACAGCCACGATGCCGTCCTGGGCCATCATGATTCGATCCTTAACAACAATGCCGCTGACGATTGTTCCAGTTTGGTCAACCAGAAGGCTACCATGCGGTACTTGACCACCATTCTCAAAACCTTCGTTTGAAAAATAATAGCTATCGCCATTTTCAGCTAGAATAACGTTTTCTCTCGCAACACCTTCTTCAATAGCAAGTTGCCCGTGGTATCTTCGTCGTAAAGCTCCACCGTGCACTGGCATTAAATACTTGGGTCGCACAAGATTTATCATTTCTCGAAGTTCTTCACGTCTTGCATGTCCAGAAACGTGCAGTGGACCGCATCCGTCTAATTCGTGGGTTGGATGACGGAAAAGATGAACACCTTTTCTACTAAGTCGATTGCTGATTGCATCATAACTTATTTCGTTACCTGGAATTGGTGATGAGCTAATAAGTACTGTGTCGCCTTCATTAAGGTTAATGAACTTATGATCGCCTTCACTCATACGCGCAAGCGCAGCATTCGCTTCACCCTGGCCGCCAGTACACATAACGAGTACTTTTCCGCCGGCAATAGTTGCTGCTTGTTGCATTGATACGATTGTTCCTTTAGGAACTTTCAATATTCCCTGCCGCACAGCAATTTCCGCATATGCAAGCATACTGCGGCCATCAAGAGCAACTTTACGACCCGCAGCAACGGCAGCATCAATAATCATTTGTGTTCGGTTCATGTTGCTCGAAAAAACTGCAACAAAGATTCGGCCTGATGCTTGCGTGATAACGTCATGGAAGCTTTTTTGGAGCGTGTGTTCAGTCGGAGTGCGTCCTTCTGCATCAGAATAACTACTCTCACTCATGAGCAGCATTACGCCTTCGTCACCAAGCTCTTTAAGTCGAGCAATGTCGGTCGTAAGGTTATCGAGCGGTTCTGGATCGAGGCGGAAGTCTCCAGTTGCTATGATTCGTCCAACGGGGGTGTCAATACAAACTGCAGTTGGATCAGGAATTGAGTGCGTCACACGTATAAACTCTACAAAGAATTCACCAATAGCCAGTCTTTCGTGGTTATCGATATTTACGGTAACAAGTTCTGGAGTAAAGTTTTTATCCGCTGTTTCATCATCAAAAGTTTTCTCAACCATGCCAATAGTAAATCTTGAACCAAAAATTGGTGCTGGATATTTTGGCACAATATGCCGCAGCCCACCAATGTGGTCAAGGTGTCCATGTGTAATAACATAACCACGGATCTTATTTTTGATAGTTTCAAGATAAGCAACGTCATTAATTTCATAATTAACGCCAGGAAGATCTACTCCCAGGTTATTACCACAATCGAGAATAATAGCTTGGTTGCGATATTCAATAATCGCCATATTCTTTTCACCGACGTCTTCAAGTCCACCTAAGATTGTTACCTTAAGCTTATCGAATTCATCCTTGATGACATTAGCTCGTTTTCTTGTTTTTTGGTTAGCATCAGAATACTGGCTAATCATTCGATTAGCGTCATCCTGATTTCTTTTGTGGGCCCGAATTGCGGCACCACGAGATACTGCTCGCGCTCGAGCTGGAGCTTTCGCAGATCCATTTTGATCCTTACGTCCGCCAGCATTCATTGGCTTCCTCGGAAGTTTGGGTCGGTTATCTTGTTCGTTCATATAGTATTTCTCCTACTTTTCATTTCTAATTAATGCGAGCATTTCTGGGATTTTTTCAAAATCTTTTTTCATAGTCTCGCGTAATGTTCTGTTATATATACCTGCGGCCGGATGGTACAGAGGCAGTATGTTTCCCTGTTTAGCTCTATAGAGTAATCCGTGCGACTCACCGATGGTGGCATCTGGTATAAAGCACTGCATACTATGCCTTCCAAGCGTAATGACAAGTAGCGGTGCTATGGTGGTAATTTGTTGTTTTAGATAGGGTAAGAACTGTTCTTTCTCAATAGGCAGTGGATCACGATTATTGGGTGGTCGGTATTTCACAATGTTAGTGATATACACGTCATCCCTGCATAATGAAATACTCTCGAGCATTTCATCAAGTAATCGGCCGCTCGCTCCAACAAAAGGAATACCTGTTTCGTCTTCCTTTTTTCCGGGCGCTTCTCCTATTATGAGAATCTCTGCATCTACATTTCCATATCCAAAAACAAGGTGCTTGGCTGTCTTGGCCAAATCTGGGCAGACATTACTCTTTTCAATGTCTGCCCTAATTTGTTCAAGTTGCTCCTTTTTTTCGAGGGGCATAACGTACTATTTACTTTGCCTTTTTGATGCTTAGGTTTAGCCGGCCTTTTTCATCAATTGCAATGAGCTTAACGGTAACTTTTTCACCTTCTTTGAGAACTTCAGAAGGATGACCGATTCGTTGTTCAGCAATTTCGCTTACGTGCACCATGCCATCAATACCAGGCATAATGTTCACAAATGCACCGAAGTCCATAATCTTAACGACGGTACCTTCATACACTGTGCCTACTTCAGGTTCTTCTGTTAATTGTTCTATCCACTTCTTGGTCGCTTCAATACTTGCCTGGTCGGGACTTGCAATAAAGACTGTTCCATCGTCCTTGATATCTATATCAGCACCCGTTTCGGCAATAATCTTGTTGATCATTTCTCCACCCTTACCAATAACATCGCGAATTTTATCTGGGTTAATCTTAATACTCTCAACTCGAGGCGCATAAGGACTCAATGTCTTGCGTGGTGTGTCGATTACTGAAAGCATGTGCTTAAGGATATGCTTTCGGCCTTCTTTAGCTTGTTCAAGTGTTGAAGCAAGAATTTCTGGCTTAAGACCATGTACCTTCATATCCATCTGAAGTGCAGTAATACCTTTTTCAGTTCCAGTAACCTTAAAGTCCATATCGCCCGCAAAGTCTTCTGCATCAGCAATATCACTTAGAATGTACGGTGTATCTTTTTCAAGCATAAGGCCCATTGCAATTCCGCTAACAGGCGCCTTGAGTGGAACACCGGCGTCCATAAGCGCGAGCGTGCTGCTACAGGTAGCTGCCATGCTGGTAGAACCGTTCTGGCTCATAATTTCAGTTACGCTTCTGATCGCGTATGGGAACGTTACTTCGTCAGGAAGAACAGCCATTAGGGCTCGTTCTGCAAGGTAACCGTGTCCAATTTCTCGGCGGCCAGGACCATTGAGTCGTCGCACTTCGCCAACTGTATAACCAGGTGCATTATAGTGATGCATGTAACGTCGCTCTGTGTCTCGTTCCATCGTATCAACGATTTGCGAGTAACTAAGTGGTGCTAAAGTTACGATATTAAGCGCTTGTGTCATTCCACGAGTAAAAATACTTGATCCGTGCACTCTAGGAAGAATGCCGATTTCACTGCTCAATGTTCGAATTTCAGTCAACTTGCGTCCATCGGGTCGAATGCCGTCTGCAATAATGCCGGTACGCACGTCTTTGTGTACTGCGAGCTCAAAAGCTTCATCATATTGAGAGCGTAGCTCTTTATAGGCAGCTTCTCCGTGTTTCGCTTCGAGTACTTCATGGAAATCCGCACGAAGCGATTTAACAAGTTCATTACGTTCTGGATACACTGCACGAAGTTTATGCCCAAGCTTACCGTCAACCCAAGCATTAACTTCTTTTTGAATTTCTTCTTTAGGAAGATCAAGCTCATAGTCTTGCATAACAACCTTGGCTTTTTTGACAAGTTCTTTTTGCAAGGCAATAGCAGGCTGCATTTCTTTAAAGGCCCAGGTGATTGCTTCAGCAATAACTTCTTCAGACACTTCACTTGCACCAGCCTCTACCATCATAACGCCGTCTTGTGTGGCAGCTACGACAAGGTCAAGGTCGCCTTTATCGTATTGTTCATTTGTCATAAATGCTGCGAAACTACCATCTTCATTAAGACCAACGCGAAGACCAGCTACAGGGCCATCAAATGGAGCACCGGTTAGACTAAACGCCGCACTCATTGCGATCATCGCGATAACATCAGGTCGGAAAGAAGGATCAAGTGAAAGTACTGTCGCAACACCTTGGACTTCATGACGATAGCCTTTTGGCCATAGTGGTCGAATTGGTCGATCAATCAATCGGCCAATTAAAATAGCGTCATCACTGGGACGACCTTCTCTTTTAATAAAGCGTGAACCGCTGATTTTACCAGCTGCGTACATTTTTTCTTCATAATCGATACTGAGTGGAAAATAATCCATTCCAGTTAAACGATGTTGGCTCACCATAGAGCTACCAAGTACTACGGTTTCTCCGTAAGTAACCAAAACAGAAGCAGTAGTTCTAAAACCTAATCGATTAATTTCGAGGCTCAGTTTTCGTCCGAACAATTCTGTTTCGACAGTTATTATTTTTTTCCCAAATGGGTTAATGATATCGCTCATAAGTGCAATAATCCTTTCTTTTCATCAAAGTGACAGGGTTCAGATATACCCTTGTATAGCTGTGCTCTATCACCTTAATGATTACTCTTAAATTATACTATTTTTAATAAAATTATTAAACGACTAAAAACCAGAGACTAGCGGCGAATGCCAAGTTTTGCAATGATATCAAGGTATCCTTGGGGATCTTTGCTTGCTAGGTACTGTAATGCACGTCGTCTTTTACCAACAAGTTGTAAAAGGCCGCGTCGCGCCATGTTGTCATGCTTGTTTTCTTTAAGATGTTCGGTAATCTCTGAAATACGTGCAGTCATGATAGTTGCTTGCACTTGAGGAGAACCAGTATCTGTTTTGCTGGTCTGGTGTTGCTTAATTAGGTCTGCTTTTTTAGCTGTTGAAATCATACAGGTGTGTATTGTACCAGAAAAGTACTCACCTTTCAAGAGAAATTAGCGACTGACTAATTTTTGAGTAAGAAAGAGCATCGAGAACCATCGCATCGGTAATGGAAAAATCGCCAATTTGCGTTCTTCTAAGATCCGACATATATGCCCCGCACCCAAGTTCTTTACCGATATCCTCGACCAAGGTTCGTATATACGTACCGCTGCCCACATGGCTTTCAAAAGTAACGAACGGATAGGCATACGTTTTAAATGAATTACCAAAGATAGTGGCTTTTCGGGGCTTCATTATCACTTCTTTTCCTTCTCGGGCAAGATCGTAAGCCCTTCTGCCATCTATCTTAATAGCACTATATATAGGCGGAATCTGATTAATCTCACCTTCAAATTTTTTAAGGGCGGCAATAATTTGGTCCTTGGTAGGCTGTGTATCCAAAATAGCGCTAAGCTCCCCTTCTTTGTCGCCCGTTGACGAAGTTTGCCCAAGCTTCATCGTAACTGAGTAAACCTTATCCTTGAGTAGTAGCTCAGGAATTCTTTTTGTGTATGCCCCAATTGCAAGCACTAAAAGTCCGGTCGCAGCAGGATCAAGTGTGCCAGAATGGCCCACTTTCAGTTTTTTTACATCTAGGGAGGCTTTTAAGCAACCTCTCACTCGAGAGACAACACCAAAACTTGAAATATTCTCTGGTTTATCTACTAAAAGTAGTCCTTCTATCATTTTGCAATTGTACAATAGATGTATGAAGAAAAAAGTTTTTATAGGTATTTTTGCTCACCCCGATGATGAATCCTTTGGGCCATCAGGTACATTAGCGCTACAAATTAAAGAAGGTGCTGACGTCTATCTCATCCTTGCCACTAGTGGCAGTGGCGGCAATAACCCAGACCAGCATGACTCACTGGGTACCATTCGTCTTAAGGAGTGGGAGGCTGCCGGAAAATTGCTCGGCGTAAAGCAACAATTTCATCTAGATTACGAAGACGGAAAGCTATCCAACGATCAATTTGTTGCTATAGCAGGCGAAGTTGAAACTATTATTTCATCAATTTGCGAAAAGGAGCCTGAAAGCGAAATAATACTCGTTTCGATGGATCAAAATGGTATATCTGGTCACATTGATCACATCGTCATGAGCTTCGTTAGCTGCTTTATTTATGTGAAACTAAAAGAGCACTACCCTCAAATTAAACAATTGTGGCTTGCCTGTATCCCGGAGGCAATGCTTCCAACCCCAGATACGAGTTTCGTTTATCGCTCAAAAGGTAGGTCACCGAGCGAAATAGATTTAAGCGTAGATATAGCTTCCGTTTTTGAATTAAAAAAGAAAGTCATGCGCTCGCATGTTTCTCAGCGAGAGGATGCTGAAATGATAATCCAAAGAATGGAAAATATTCCTACAAAAACAGAAAACTTTTACTTCTTTAAACCCAATTAAACTTGCTGATTTGGAAGGGGTAACGGGGGCGGAACAATAGGAGGAGCCATCTGCAATGGAGGTGGGCTTGCTTCTTGTGTTTGTGGGTGTGGAATTTCATCTAAAATTTGTGCACCAATGTTTTGCAATGGTGGCAAGGGTTGATTTGGCTGCTGGGGTGTTGCTGCATTGACTGCATCTAAAACAGCCTGACGTGCTGCGTCTGGATTCATCTGCTGCTCAGGACGTAGGCCCCCTACAATACCTGGCTCTGTGCTTGGAAGTGATCCCGCAAGAGGATCAGTACTAGGATCCAGCGCCTCAGGAACAGTATTTGCTGTCAAAGTGCCACCGCTCATTGGAGCTTGCTCAACATATTTACTAAAAGTTTCAGCACCTTGGTGAACGGGCGGTTGAATCGTCTTATCGTGATGTTCTGGCATATTTTGGCCTGTCGTTAGTGGAACGTCACCACTCGCCTGGTCTTCTGCACTTACAAAATTGCCCTGCTCATCAATATTAATCTGATCAAGCCTATTCTTTTCTTGCAGGGCTTGAGCTTCTGACTGCATTGGTGGAGGCATAACAAACTGAGGTGCTGTCTGCTGCTGCTGTTGTTGTTGGGGGGTCGCCTGAACCGGCTGGGGCGCTGGCATCTGTACTGGGGGCTGAACTCCTGTTTCTTCTTTCGGCAAAGCAAGCAGTCCTTCTTCATCTGGTTTAGGTAAATCTGTTGGAGCTTGTTCATCTTCTTCACTTAACTCAGTTGAAATAAGCTGCTGATTCGCTCCCGCGTTCATAAGTAGCGCACTTGTACTCATCACCTGAGGAGTTGTTTTTTCGTTACTGAAGCGTTCTGTTTCTGCAACAATACCCGTTAAGAATGCCGTTGCAATTTGTGAATCAAGAAGATCGGCACCGAATGAATCTGCAATACCTGCCATCATTTCACTTAAACTTGATGACTTTTCACTTTGCCAGTTGATAGAGCCGGTATCAATCGGAAGCTTACCCGCCATAAACCCAATTACCGCTGCATCGTGTAGGATTCTACTCTGCGACATAACTGCATTATCAAGGTGTTCTTTTTTATCTACTCCAAGTGCTAATACGACGTCAACATTAAAATCTCCATCACTAAAAATAAGGTCTGCGCTCGATAAGCTTGTTTTGTACGGAGTAATGAATATCTTGACAACATTGTCCTCTACCTTATATCGAAGCTTATCTGCCTTAGATTTATCTAGGGATATTATAAAGTCACGTAAGCTATCAGTATTTTTTTCGAAGGTTTCTTCAGGTTTCAAGAACTCTATAGTTGAAGGAACTTGACCGCTAAATACGGCCGTTGCGTGCTTGCCTGCCTTAGAAAGAAGTAGCGCTGCTCCAATCGCTGCAGAAAGTTGGTCAACCGAAGGATTACTACTTACCGTGATAAGTATGTTTTGCGCGCTTTTTAAGCGATCGATTGCTTGTGTTTTAGAGGTGGTATCCATTTATTTTTTTGTTTTATTTATGATTACTTTCAAACGATACCATAAAAGCATTAGCAATACAAGAGAGATGATTGCAAAATTTACTTCTTTAGGCTATAATTGCCAATTGACGAAAATAATAGTTGTAATTACTAGCATAAAGAGATAAAGGAATCATTAATGCCAATCATTCAATCAGCAAAAAAGAGAGTTAAAGTAGCGGCTAAGGCAGCTGCAAGAAACTCAAAAACTAAGCGAGCACTTCGTGAAGCTATGAAAGAATTTCAAACTGCCCTTACTGGTGGAAAAAGCGCAATTATTGCCGCAGCACAAAAAAAAGCAACCAGTGCAATCGACACCGCGGCTAAGAAAAATGTTATTCACAAGAATAAGGCTGCTCGCAAGAAAAGCCAACTTGCTAAAATGGCAAAAACAGCCGGAGCAAAAGCAGAAGTTAAAAAGACGGTTAAAAAAGTAGCCGCACCAGCTAAAAAAGCTACAAAACCAGCAGCAAAAAAAGTAGCTAAACCCGCTACTAAAAAAACTGCAAAACCTGCTGCTAAGAAATAATTACCTAGCAAAAGAAACAAGCAAGTTCCGTATTGCATCATCATGATCAACGGAGCTTGTTTTTATTTTCTTATCGACTTCGATTGCTTTATCGATATATGAAATTAGCGTATTGCGGCTGATCGAGCGTAGGCTTGCTTGGTTTTTTTGAATTGAATAAGGTTTTAGCTTTGTTTTAGATGTTATTTCATCCACCGAAAGCCCTGCCCCCGCTTGCGTTAACGCAAGATTATGTAGTTGCCAGGTTATCATCCCGAGTAGTGCAAGTGGTTCGGTACCCTGCATCTTCTGTTCTTCATAATAATTCAACATCTTGGCCAGATCACCACTAAGCGCTGCATCAAGCATTGCGAAAATTAGACTATGTGGCGTGAAGTCGACAAGCTGCTCAATTCCCTCTTTTGTTATTTCTTTACTAAAAAGTGCCAGCTTATCCAGTTCATGTGCGACCTTTAATTGATTGCGTCCGATTCTATCAACGAGAAATAGTGCATTTGTCGCGCTCAGTGCGGCACCTAATTTTTTTGCATACTCTTGCGCCCACTGAGCTAACTGGCGCTCATCAAGTTCTTTGCTATTTGAAAACGAAGCGTGCTTTTTTAGATAATTGTGTAGCGTGGACTTAGTATCGAAATTATTCTCTATAAGCACGAGATCAGTTGTGTCAGCTGTCATTTCAAGCAAACTAACTATCTTGTCGCTCAATTCTTTATTAGACCCCAGCTGCTTTATAATAACCATCTTTTTTTCTGTTAAAAAAGGAGCAGTGCTCAGTGCATCTATTACTGCTTCTTTACTCATTTCTTCGCCATTAAAATGATCAATCGCCAGAGTGGTGTGCTCTTTTTCAAAATCAGCAACGAGCTTCTTTATCAGCTCGTCCTTTAAAAATTTATTATTTCCAAAATATGAATAGATCATTTTACTGTTTCCTTATAGAGCTTTTGGCAGTGCACACAAACATGTGTGCCCCTCCCCGCAACGCGTATCTTTATTATCGCATGCCCGCAAACAGGACAAGGCATATTTTCTTTCCTAAAGACTTTGGCAAAATCGATATAACTACCCCTTTTACCCTCCGCATTAACATAATTTCTATCGGTTGATCCACCCTTTTCTATACTAAAAAGGAGTATTTCTTTAATGGCTGTATGAAGAAGTTTTAATTTTGTCCTGGGGACAAATTTCACGATCGACTTAGGGTGGATTTTTGCAGCAAAAAGAGTCTCATCAGCATAAATATTACCCACGCCCGCCAGCACCGTCTGATCAAGCAGGGCGGCTTTGATACTAGTATTTTGCCGCCGCTTAAGCTGCGCGGCGAATGTACTAAAGTTGAAGCTCTCTTCAAGTGGCTCCGGGCCAAGCTTCATCATAAAAGGCTCGTCGGGAATAATGGCTGTTGGCAGTAACCGCATCCAACCAAACTTTCTTTGATCATTAAAAAAGAGTGTTCCGCCATTATCGAGCAGTATGGTAACTCTTGTCGACTTGTCAGGGAGCACGCCAATCAAACTATCATTTGGGTGTCCTGCACCAAATGATTCTTCTCCCCTATAGACAAGTTGGCCAGTCATTTTCAGATGTACCATTAGACTGTATCCGGAAGATAAATCGAGCATAAGTACCTTGCCGCGACGTCTTATTGCAATAAAATGTGTATTCAAAAGAAAACGCTCAATGTCGGCATTCGTATTTGGAAAACTTTTTGGGGTATCAAAATCTACACTGATTATATTTTTATCTATAATCAATCTGCTTAGTCCCGTTCGCACTGTTTCCACTTCAGGTAATTCTGGCATTGTACTATTGTAACGCTCTTTACTCCTTGAAAGAAAAGAATTACTGTAAGTGTATGGAGAGTATAAAAGATCTGCTTGCAAGCAAAAACCTAGATGAACCGACCGAAATTGCCGCGCTTAGGGAATACTGTCAAAATCTTTTTAATTTTTTGCCTGAAATAAGTATCAAAAATGATTGTATATGGCTTAAGGTTCCGAACGGCATTATCGCCTCAGAACTGCGAATGCGCATTACAGATATTCAAATGCGCTGTGGGCTAACGCAAAAGTTAGTTATTCGAATCGCTTACTAAACCTTCTGCGAGCCAGTACTTCCAAAACCTTTATCGCCTCTGTCAGAAGCAGATAAATCAGTGGTTTCTTCAAATTCAAATTGTTCAGTCTTTATACAAATAATTTGTGCGATGCGTTCATCGGGTTCTATGGTTATCGTTTCATCACCAAGATTTATAGCAATGACACTAATTTCACCCCTATAATCAGCATCGATAGTGCCAAGACCGTTTACAAGCGAAAGTCCTTTTTTATAGGCGAGCCCGCTCCGCGCCCGCACTTGAATCTCGTAGCCCTCGGGAATTTCTAAACCAATTCCAGAGGGGATAAGAACTCTTTGCATTGGCTTGATTTCCATTGGGCTATCAATAGCGGCATGCAAGTCTGCCCCGCTGCTTCCTTTTGTCTGAAAAAAAGGAATCTGTGCGGTATCTTTGAATTTTTTAATTTTTATTTTAATTACAACTCTCCCCAATTCTTTCCTGCATGTACTTCTACGAGTAACTTAATTCCTAGTTTTGGAGCGATTTGTTCCATAGATTCTTTAAGGATAGTCTCCACCGCTTCTCTCTTATCTACTGGGCATTCAACTAATATGCTGTCATGAATTTGCAGTAACTGATGGCAATCTTTCGGCAAAAGTTCTTCAACTTTTTTCATAGCAAGCTTCATAATATCCGCTTCGGTTCCTTGTATAGGCATATTCACCGCCTGCCTTAGCGCTGCTTCTCGTACGATAAAATTTTGTGCGTTTACATCTGGTGTTGGACGAATGCGTCCGTAGAGTGTTTCAACATAACCCTTAACTTTAGCTTTTTCGCGCAGTGATTCTATATAGTCTACGAGTGGTTTACGGGTAGAAAAATATCGATCAATGAAATCTTTGGCTTCTTCATATGACATTCCCGTAGCTGCGGCGAGTCCGTGCGGACTCATTCCATAAAGAATGCCGAAATTAATTGTTTTAGCCGCACTACGCTGCTCGTTCGTAACATCTTCTAGTGCAATGCCATATATTTCGGATGCTGTTCTAACGTGAATATCTTCACCGTTATTAAATACTTCGATCATGTCACTATCATTCGCCATTACTGCTGCAAGCCGTAACTCGAATTGGCTATAGTCCGCGCTTACAAACAAACATCCCTCGTCAGCAACAAAAGCCGTTCGAATAGTTTTACCAAGTTCGCTTCGGACCGGAATATTTTGCAAGTTAGGGTCAGTGCTACTGAGCCTACCCGTTTGCGCAACGGTAAGATTGAAGGTGGTGTGCACCCTGTTTTCTTCATCAATCTGCCCGGGCAAAGCATCTACATAAGTACTTTTTAATTTTGTATATTCACGGTAGCTACTAATACAGTCAATCACGGGATGGAGTAAGCGCAATTTTTCAAGTTCATTAGCAGCGGTGCTGAAGCCAGTTTTACCCTTCTTAATTCCTTTACTTGGTAGTTTCATTGTTTCAAACAAAATCTTAGCTAACTGCTGAGGACTTGAAATGTTAAATTCTTCTTCAGCGAATCCATAAATTGTTTGTTCAAGATCACTTATTTTGTCTTCCAAAACAACGGACATTTTTGCTAAATAATCTGTATCAAGTAAAATTCCTTTTTTCTCCATCTTCGCAAGGATTGGTATAGAAGGCCATTCGATTTCCTCGGCAAGTTTTGCAAGTTTCGGAAGTTTTTCTATATCCTCTCGCTGTTTTTTCGTCATTTCAATGAGCCCAGAAATGTATTGAGCAGCAAACTCACCTATATCTTCGTTAGGTACGTCACTTAAGTCTTCAATCGCTATGTGTTCACGTTCAGCGATTTCCTGTAGGCTTAGCGCCCTATCAAGTGAATTGAGCAAAAAAGCTCCGACTTGTACGTCGTGCCCGACGACAAAATCTTCACCGCCTACTTCAATAAGTGTTTTTAGGGATTTCTTGAGATCATAGCCAACTAAAGGTTTCTTGCATACTTCCTGAATGAAGGAATGATCTTCTTTCGTTAAAATCGTAACACCCTTATCCGTTCCGGCAACAATAAACAGAGGACCCTTTCCCTGCTTTTGGTTACTCCGTGCATAAATATATACTTCTTTTGCTTCTGCAAAAAAGTTTTTACTTGGAGCCACAATCGCTAATGTAGGAATAGGTTTTGGGGAACCCTGTTGAAATTCAGAATCAGTGACAGTAGGTTCATTTGATACGGGAACCTCAATGTCATCAAGTTGGCGTAATATTGCCCGAAACTCAAGTTTCTGTAAATTTTCTCTTAATCGCTGTAAGTCAAAATTATGAACATCCATCTTTTTCAAGTCCAGTGGAATTGGAGCATCAATAAAAAGTGTCGCGATCTGCTTACTTAAATAAGCAGACTCTTTACCTTTTACTAGTTTGTCGTGAGCCGAGCCGCTAATCAGCTCAACATTTTCATAAATTCCATCAAGTGTTTCATATTTTTGAAGCAGCTCAGTAGCAGTTTTAATGCCAATTCCTGGAACACCGGGTATATTGTCGCTGTTATCGCCTTGAAGTGCTTTTAAATCTAAAAACTGTTCTGTCTTAAGGCCATATTTTTTCTCAAAGCTTTCAGGATGAAACTCCTCTATATTACTGAGACCTTTTTTAAGTAAATATGCTTTGGTATGGCTACTCAAGCACTGTAGTGCATCCATATCACTGGTAATAATGAATGTTTCGATATCACCCTCGGCATCGGCTTTCTTGGCAAGACCTGCAATGATATCATCTGCCTCATAATCATCAAGCTCATAGAGTGGCCAGCCCAATGAATCCAAGAGCTCGTGAAGTATGGGAATTTGCGCATAAAAATCTGCTGGAGCTGGTTTTCGTCCTGCTTTATATGCAGGATAAAGTTCTAGTCGTTTTCTAATATTTGTTTTCGGTTTATCCCATGCAACTGCAACATAATCTGGCTTTAGCCGCTTAATAACTTCCAGACTAAGTGTCGCAAATCCATACACGCCACCCGTTGGAGTGCCATCTTGTGTGCTGAGATTAGGCATAGCATAGTAGCCTCGATAAAAGATACTTTTACCGTCTATGAGGACTAATCTTTTACTCGGAATATTGCTTGCTATTTGGGGTACCTCACTGTTGTACACTTTTAAGTATACGACAACAGCTTAAAATTGTCCCCTGGAGTTACTGTGAGGCTGGTGTGAGGGCGTTGTATGTTTGCTGTGAAGCAGTGAACGTCACGGCAGCAGGAGTACTACTGTTCATGGCCTGAACGATTTGGTTTGTTACATCATCAATATTATTAATCACCGTTCCCTGGTAGGTCGACACAGTTTGACCTGGCAACTGTGCGCTAGAAGATGAAATATGTTGCTGAAACTTATTTGCCTGAGCAAGGACATAGGCTCTAACAAGCGCGGGAGTGAACGTAAGCGAATCACTTGTCGTACCAGGTACTTGTGTAATTTGTAGCCAATCCAACTTATCCTTGAGCGAAGGTGTTATAACGGTATTCCTATATTTAATCGTTACAGGGTTCTTTAAAAGAGCATTCCCTTCACTTAGTTGTTCGGCTAGATCTGATCTATATATCTGCGGATTTGTAGTGACCGTATTTACATTAATGGTTGGGTTCGAAAAATCTGCTGTTTTGGAAAGTATATTTTTTGAAAGATAGTCTATGTTTGCCTGAAAGCCTTGAAGCTCTGGTTGAATTGCCAAACCCGACTTAGTCTTTATGATTACAGCATTCTCAGGAGCGGTTTTAGTATTATTTACGTACTGATTCAAGAATTGAGATAGCTGATTACCGGTAAAGTTTGGGCTCGCCGTGAAGTGATGAACTGAAAGATAATAGAAAGGATTAAAGGAGTGGTGCGTTATCTGATCTGCTAATTGTTGAATATTGAATTCGATGCCTAGTTTAGAAACTGGAACAGTTGTCGTTAGCCCGCCATCAGTGAAACGAATAGTTAATTGAGATTCTTGTTGGCGTAATGCGGTGACTACTTGCGCTTCACTCATGCCACCAATAGCCACTGAGCCAACATAACTATAAGGAAGTGCTCTGCCCCGGTATATATGATCAACATAAAAGCCAACCACGGCTAAAATAACAGCCAACGCAAGCAAACCATACATAACAATGCTAAGTCTTCTCGACCAACGCTCTGCCAATAATTTTCTTCGATACAAGCGAGCATTTAATTCAAAGTTAATCGGTTCCGGAAGTCTTTTAGGAATAACACCAGTGATCGATTCATTTACCGCTGTTTGTATTTCATTTGTTTGTATGTTTGGCGTAGCAATTTCCTGAACTGCTAAAAGTTGCGCATCAACACCGTGATACGCTGGACGCCTAAAATTGATGTCCATTTTTTCCCTTTTGTTTTAAAAATAAATTTTAATTTTTTCTAGCAACCACCGTCGCTTCTAATACCTACAGCATAAACAAAGCATAAATACTTTGTCAAGTATTACTACTAGAGTTATTTAAATAAGTGCTTTTAGTTTCCTGTCAGCTTCAGAAAAAAGGGCGTTTTGGTCTTTAAGATTAATGAGCTTTACTTGCGCTATTTTTTCTATTGCATCTATATTGAAATCTTCATCCCTATCCCCTGAAGCTCGCTCAGCATCTTCGCGAGCTATAAATTCCTGTAATGATATTGTGGTTTCTTGGTCTCTGTTTCGTTGCTTCATTCTCTCGTAACGCACTTCAATTGGGGCATCAATAAAAATCATAATACCGGCTTGCTCAATGACTTTTTTAGCTTCTCCCATCGAGCGAATACCGGTAATTATGACGCCGTTGTCTTCTTTTTCTAGTAATGCGCGCTCTACAAGAATGCCTCCACCATGGGATTTACGCAGTAAAGTGGCAACTTCATGTAAAACAGGTCGCTCAATTGAGTCAAACTGCTTCAACGCTTCGCTCCTCACTATGTCTCCAGTGTTAACGATTGGAACCGCGAACTCTTCAGCGAGATGCGCAGCAAGCGTATCTTTTCCACTACTAAAGGTTCCTGAAATACCTATAATCATAGATTAACGAATATAGTCGAGTAGTTTCTTACTATCTTTATGTTTTCGAAGCTTAGCAAGCGCCTTAGCTTCAATTTGTCGAATTCTCTCTCTTGTAACGCTAAACTCTTGGCCAACCTCTTCGAGTGTATGGCTTTTGCCATCCTCAAGCCCAAAACGCAAACGAACAATTTTTTGTTCTCTTTCACTTAGACTACCAAGCAAATCTTTGACCTGCTCTTTTAAGAGTTGGTTTGCGGCAGATTCTTCTGGTGTTACGGTATCTTCATCTTCGACGAAGTCTCCTAAAACTGAATCTTCTTCGTCATCCCTAACGCTTTGGTCAAGGCTATGAATATCCTGCTTAATCTTCATAATGTGTTCAACTTTTTCGACTTCTATATCCATTTCTTTCGCTATTTCTTCATTGGTTGGTTCGCGATTAAGCTCTTGCGTCAATCTTCGTTGTGTTCTTAGTAGTTTGTTGATGGTTTCAACCATGTGAACAGGAATACGAATTGTGCGCGCTTGATCAGCAATAGCTCGCGTAATAGCCTGGCGAATCCACCATGTTGCATAGGTACTGAATTTGAATCCCTTATCAGGATCAAATTTTTCAACTGCTCTTAGAAGTCCAGTATTACCCTCTTGAATCAAATCAAGTAAATCGAGACCTCGTCCAACGTATCTTTTGGCAATAGAAACAACCAAACGCATATTTGCTTCGGCCATTTTGTCTTTTGCTCGTTTATCTCCAGAAACAACTTCATGTGCAAGTTTAAGCTCTTGTTCGGAAGTAAGAAGCGGTATTTTACCTATTTCTCTGAGATATAGACGAACTGAGTCATCAGAAACATCATCTAAAAATGCTGCTTGGTCTACGACAACTTCTTCCTCTTCCTCTTCGGCTACCCATTCTGCTTCAAATTCAGCAATTGGCTCATCGAGAGGAATTAGTTCTAGAGCCGCTTCAGATAATTCTGCATAC
>CAIRQE010000108.1 GCA_903880655.1 uncultured bacterium | reverse complement strand
TCGTTTTTTTCGATTGCCATCAGATGCGTGTGTGCGGCAATAAATTTTCTAAACATTGTATCGAGAGCAGTTCTTGCACCAACAACATGAAGTTTATGTATTGGAAGCTCGCTTACTTCATATGACCGCTCATCGAAATCTATATCCACAAGATCCTTCATTAAAAGAATCCCGCCCGGCTCATTAATATTAATTCCAAGTATAGGAATTCTGCTATAACTTTCTTCTTTTATTTTATCAATCATACCTTCATCAATTACACTATTTTCCCTCAACGAAAAGACATCTTTAATCGGTGTCATGATTTCGGAAACTTGAGTTTCGCTTAGCTTCAATGCCCCTCTTATAATTTCAACTTCGTCCTCATCAAGTTCGCTTTCTTTATGACCTAAATGTTCAGAAATAATAAGCCCGAGCTCTCGTCGTGTATGTAATGCTCCTTTTTCTTTTCCAAAAAAATGATCAAGCATTCCAGCAAGTGGTCTCGCTATTGGATAAGTAACGATAATCATAGTTCTAAGTATTGGAGCACAAAGAGCGGTTATAAATAGTGCATTTTTTAAAAAATATGCCTGAGGAAGAATTTCTCCAAAAACAACTATCAATAATGTGCTCACTACTCCTGCCACTAGGCCACTATAGCGATGGCTTAGTACAAGAGATGAGGCTGATATGACTGCTACGTTTGTAAGTAGAATACTTGCGAGACTTAAGTGTGGTTTGGCTCTCAAGGGAAAAACAATTGATGCCTGTATATTACCAAGTTCTTTTTTGCGTTTTAAATCTGCAATATTAAGAGACATTAGGGAAACATTAAGTCCTGAGCAAATAGCTGAGAATAAAACTAGAATAAGAACAATAAGAATAGTTTCGTACATGTGTTTAGAAAAGCTATTGTACGATAAAAAAAATAATTCCACAACAGATTGTGGAATTATTATGGTGGGTGATGAGGGATTCGAACCCCCGACCCCCTCGGTGTAAACGAGGTGCTCTAGCCAACTGAGCTAATCACCCATATCATTTAAGCGCGTGGTGCGCGAGAGAGGACTTGAACCTCCACAGCCTTGCGGCCACTACCACCTCAAGGTAGCGTGTATACCAATTTCACCACTCGCGCAAAAAATGCGATACGAGACATATAGTACCTAAAATACTCCTAAAACTCAAGTAAACAGTTATTAATTTCGAGGTAAATGAGTGAAGAAATGAGAAAGTGAATAATTTTGCCGCATATTTTGTATGAGATCCTTCTCTAGAACATCAATCTTAACACCTGGATTAAGCGTGTTATACGGGTCAAATATTTGTTTCACTTTTCTAAAAACTTGGTACATTTCTTCACCATATTGAAGACGTAAATATGGGCCACGTACTCTACCGTCATTATATCCTCCAGAAATTGAACCCCCGAACGATACAACTAGCTGATAAAATTCTTCCATTATTTTCAATAATTTCTGACGGTCACCTACCTCGTTTAAATCAAAAAAGGGTTGCATATGGATATTCCCATCACCAGCGTGACCCCACATGGGTACGTCGAGATAATTTGCTACAAATAATTCCTGCGCTTTTTTTAAGAATTCAGGAAGTGACTTTAGGGGTACGACGCTATCATCTATTGCCGGTAAGGCTCTTTTGGTGCCCATTGACTCCCAAAGCACTGCTGAGGCACTCTGACGTATCTTCAAAAGTTTTTCTTGCTCTACTAAATCATAAGAAACCTGCTGATGATAGGCATATTTTTGAAGTATTTTTTTGGCTTTTCTAATTAATAAATGTTGCGTACGAGATGCTTTATTGTCAAATTGAACAAAAATAATTGCTTGAGGAGCTCCGGTATCCAAGAGAATACCCTTTAAAAGATTTGGTGAAGTTTTATGAACAAAAGACAGTAGACCACCGCCTACGATTTCAAGTGACGATGGTATTAGTTTTTTGAGCTCTAATACGGCTTGTCCAGCTTTTTCTAAATCATCAAAATATCCTAACGCTAAAGACTTTTTTGGGTTATAGGTGGATGCTTCAACTATTGCTTCAGTAATTATGCCCAACGTCCCCTGTGAGCCTACGAATAGCGGACTTAGATCAACCGATCCGTCCTTACCCATTATATTCTTAAGATCATACCCTGCATTATTAATAGACGTCGAGGTTTGGGACTTTAGAAGTTCTTTGTAATCACTTAAAAGTCCAGTAAGCGCTCTATATACCTCACCTTCAAATGTTGATTCGCCCATTTTTCTGTTAACTTCTTTTTTAGAAAGCTTTTTTGTCTCAATAATCTCACCGTTCGCAAGAACTACTTTTAGCTGTCGAACATAGTCTTTCATTACACCATATTTCACTGATTGGTCGGAGGATGCATTGTTAGCAAGCGCTCCCCCTATAGTTGAATATTCTAAGGATGCAGGCGCTGGAGGCAGGTGTAAGCCGTGCGTCTGAAGTGTCTGCTGAAGGTGCCCGAAGTTTAACCCTGCCTGTACGGTCACTACTCCTCGGCTAGAGTCTAGCGTTAATATTTTATTAAGGTGTGCTGGAAATGCTACTATAATTCCCCGTCCAACAGCTCCACCGCCCAGGTCACTTCCACCACCCCGTGCGGTAATACTTATTGCCTTACCACGCTCTGCGAGTTGCCACGTAAACCGCGCAACTTTTCGTATATCTTGTT
Organism: uncultured bacterium; assembly: GCA_903880655.1. Classification (GTDB taxonomy): domain Bacteria; phylum Patescibacteriota; class Saccharimonadia; order Saccharimonadales; family CAIOMD01; genus CAIOMD01. The sequence continues at coordinate 1,614 of CAIRQE010000108.1, read as the reverse complement.
CTGTTCGGGGATAAACGACGAGTTGAGGTGTAACTTTAAAAATACTTGCATCAGTTGAGAAATAATCCCTTACGTCCGCAGAAGCTACAACTTCTCCATCAAGATGATTCTGTAGATAATCCGTAGCCTTACTCATTATATTTTTCCCTCAATTTACAGATTAATAATACCATAAGTGGAAACTTGTTTGGTATGAATTTATAGGTCTTTTGTCCGTACCGTATTCACCATCCACTCGTTAACATTATCGAATCTATCGGCAGGGGTATTAAGTGGTCTCCGAGCATCGTATCCATAGATTGGTTGGTTTGAAATATATAAATATCTTGGTTGGTACAGGCCAATAGCTGGAGCATCATTTTGCCACACTTGTAGAAACGGCTGGTATTTTGCGGATCTCAAATCGATATCTGTATTAATTCGCGCGCCCTCTATCGCAAGATCGGCTACCTTTGATGAATATTCTGATAAGTTGAGGTGAATAGGGGTCTTCTTTCCTATTTGACTTGAATCCCAATAAGCGAAGCCATCCGGATCAGCTCCCATATTTATTCCATAAAGTAGTACATCGTATTGATGAGTGTCTAAAAAGTTAGGCGCCGATGAAGTGTCTTGTCCGATTGTAACGTTAACGTGCACGCCCAAGCTCGTCCATTCACTCTGAACAACGTCTATAATACGAGCAAGCTCATCATCCCGCTGATAAGTGATATTAAGTGTGAGGTCTTGCCCATTTTTTTGTCTATATGCTTTCCCTGGCACAACAGTCCAGCCTGCTTTATCTAATAGATTTTTGGCTTGACTCACGTTATAGGGACTCTGTGCGTATATAGGATTATATCCAATCTGACCCATCAAAATAGGCTCCCTTACGGGAACACCTTTATAACCAACTGCTTGCATAATGCTTCCTATGTCTGTTCCGGAGGTTAGGGCTTTTCTAACATTTACGTCACTAAGTACTGGAGAAGAATTATTTAAAAAAAGCATGTTCGCACTCATCAGATTAAAGCTAGTTAGACTGTACTTACTTGCTATCTGATTATCTTTCGTAACTATCCCAGCGGCTGTAACAATCTGTTTTTTTCCTAGCGCCGCAAGGAGCGTATCTGAACTATCATAAGTACGAATTGTGATAGCATCTAGTTTAGCTACACCCCTGTAATATTTATCAAATTTTTTCATTTCAATAATTTGACCTTGGGCATTCGTCGTTACTGCGCTGAGACGAAATGGACCAGATCCAACTGGACTAGTCGTATTGAAGCTGATGCTCCTCATTTGTGTGGGCGCGACCTTAGAAAGTAGATGCTTAGGTAGAATTCCTGTTGTTAAGGAATTCAAAAATGGAGCATAGGAATTCGGCAATACAAACTTGATTGTTCTACTATTAATTTTAGTAAGAGTTACTCCACTCCAGTTTCCGACAAACGGTGATTGTGCATCGGGATTTTGCATTGTCTGGTACGTAAATATGACGTCATCTGCTGTTAATTTCTGACCATCCTGCCAAAACAAGTTAGGCTTAAGAATAATCGTATATTCAGTTGCGCTTGCATTGATTTGCCAAGATTGAGCCAAATCTCCAGCCGGTTTGTTATTGCCGTCAAAGGT
>CAIRQE010000107.1 GCA_903880655.1 uncultured bacterium | reverse complement strand
GGTGGTAAGAAAGCTAAAATTACCAAGGTTGTATTTGACCGAAACGGTCGTATTTATCATGGTCGTATTAAAGCGCTAGCTGACGCTGCGCGAGCAGAAGGACTGGAGTTTTAATTATGCAACCTAGTAAAGACAATCGAAGAGACAACCGTAATAATCGTCCTGAAGAAGAAAAACTTTTTGACGAACGAGTATTAAACATTGATCGTGTTGCTCGTGTAGTAAAAGGTGGACGCCGATTTAGGTTCCGAGCACTTGTTGTAGTGGGAGATAAAAAAGGACGAGTTGGAATTGGTATTGCGAAAGGTGCTGACGTAACAACAGCTGTTTCAAAATCAGTTGATGTTGCTAAGAAGAACCTAGTGCATATCAATACCTATAAAGGTACAATTCCTCACGAAGCGCAAGCTAAGGTAGGCGGTAGCAATATCCTTATTAAGCCTGCGAGCCAAGGTACTGGTCTTATAGCCGGTGGTGTTGTTCGAACCATTCTGGAAGTTGCTGGTGTAGGAAATGCACTTAGTAAGTCTCTTGGTTCAAGTAATAAAGTGAATACAGCTTACGCAACGTTCGCAGCACTTAATCAACTTGTTCCTGCAACTAAATGGGTTACTAATATCGACAAGCCTATTGTTAAGAAAAATGCAGTAAAGGCGGAGAAGTAATATGCAATACCATGAATTACAAGTAACAAAGCAAAAGAAACCAAACCGTGTTGGTCGTGGTATCTCAGCTGGTCAAGGTAAAACTGCCGGTCGTGGTACTAAGGGACAAAACGCCCGATCTGGTCACAGTCATCGAGCTGGTTTTGAAGGGGGTCAAACGCCTTTAATGAAACGTTTGCCAAAACTTCGTGGATTTAGAAGTATTCGCCCTAAAATGGAAAACGTCTATACTTCTGCTTTAAACGATTTCGCAAACAAGACGGCAGATAATACTACTCTTTACGAGGCTAAGCTTGTTTCAAGCCCTTATGTAAAGGTTAAAGTTGTACTTAATGGTGAAATTACTAAAAAAGTAACCGTTATTGTACAAGGTGTTTCTAAAGGTGCTACTGAGGCAATCATAAAGGCTGGCGGAAGCGTCACAATTGTTGAACAAGTTAAGCGACAAAAAAAACTTGTTCCAAAAAAATAAGGAACTTTAAAAAATAAATGAAAGACTCACTGACGGTGAGTCTTTTTTATGTTACAATTATTAAAAGTTTAAAGAAGTAAAAGAGGGTTTTGTTGATGAACTGGAAGATAATACTGCGATCTATTTCAAGTCCGGACATGCGTAAAAGAATACTTGCTGTTATAGGAATGCTTGTTGTTTTTAGAATGCTTGCACATATTCCAATTCCACTAGCCGACCCAACAACACTTAAGCAAATTCTTAATAACGTATTCAACCAAGCGGGATCATCGCAGTTGCTTGGATTTCTTAATGTTTTAAGCGGTGGAGCATTAGCTAACTTTTCTATCATGCTCGTTGGTATGGGCCCATTTATTAACGCTAGTATCATTATGCAACTTCTGACCAAGGCTATTCCAAAGCTTGAGGCTCTTAATAAAGAAGGAGAATACGGCCGGAAGAAGATTCAGCAATGGACACGTATGTTGACGCTTCCGCTCGCAATGGTGCAATCGGTAGGTACTATATTTCTCGTTCGCCAGTCTGCTGCAAGTTTCGGTGGACTAGGTGATCTTATCTCAACTGCTACTCCAATGCAGTGGGCTCTCATGGTTGCAACGCTTACTGGTGGTGCAATGCTTCTTATGTGGTTTGGTGAACTTATCACTGAACAAGGTATTGGAAATGGAATTTCACTTGTAATAACAGTAGGTATCGTTGCCTCGCTCCCGAGTATTATTGGCAATCTGATCTCTTCTGTAATCCAAAAAGGTTCGCACTTTAAAATATTCGGCCACTTTAATTTCCCTATAAACTCTAAGTCGCTTTGGGTAACTCTAGGAATCGTTGCAGCATCCCTGCTTGTGACGGTGTTCGTGGTTTACATTAATGAAGCACAGCGAAGAATCACGATTAGTTATGCTAAGAGATTGCAAGGTAATAGAATATATGGCGGAGTAACTTCAATACTTCCAGTGAGATTAATTACTGCTGGTGTCGTACCAATCATCTTCGCGCTTGCATTCTTGTCTTTGCCCGCATTCGTCGGTCAATTATTATCTAAGAGCGCACATGGCCAAATGCAGACATTCGGTGCTCATTT
>CAIRQE010000106.1 GCA_903880655.1 uncultured bacterium | reverse complement strand
GTTAGAGGCTGTAAAATTAGTAGCCGTACCTGTTATATTAGTACCTACAAGCGCCGAGGGGGTTCCAAGAGCAGGAGTTACTAGTGTAGGACTTGTTGCAAATACGTTAGCTCCTGTACCAGTCTCATCTGTAAGAGCTGCAGCTAGATTAGCTGAAGTAAAAGACCCTAGAGAAGTAGCATTGCCTACAGAAGTTACAGCACCAGTTAGATTGGCGTTAGTAGTGACATTAGAGGCTGTAAAATTAGTAGCCGTACCTGTTATATTAGTACCTACAAGCGCCGAGGGGGTTCCAAGAGCAGGAGTTACTAGTGTAGGACTTGTTGCAAATACGTTAGCTCCTGTACCAGTCTCATCTGTAAGCGCAGTGGCAAGCTGAGCTGAAGTAAAAGACCCTAGAGAAGTGGCGTTGCCTACAGAAGTTACAGCACCAGTTAGATTGGCGTTAGTAGTGACATTACTTGCAGTTAAGTTAGCAACAGCTGTAGTAGAGGTAACAACAAGAGGGGCGGTTCCAATAGCTACTGTAGAAGTGATCTGTCCAGAAGCATTTATGGTAGTAAACTTACCTGTAGTTGGAGTTGTAGCCCCTATTGTAGTTCCGTCAATAGTTCCGCTTGTAACCGTTACAGCATTAATAGCATCATAAAAGTTAGTGCCATCACAATAAAGATATTTCTTAGCGCCAGCAATTAATGTAACTCCAGTACCACCAGAGGCTATAAAACTTAATGTAGCGTCTGAATTATTAACTACACTATAGACTTTATTAACTGCAGGGGCGGTTATGGTACGAGTAACACCGGGAGTACCAGTAGCTATAATGACCATTTGACGGGATTGATCCGTAGCCCCTTGTAATGCTGTTAGAGTTACATTTCCTAAAGTTACATCAATAGAGACTACCCCTGAGATAGCTTGCTCAATTAGGGTTCCAAGATTGTTATTAGTTGTGCCGCCCCATGTATTAGATTGCTCACCAACAGCAATAAGCTCTATACGTAGATTAGGTGAATATGTTGATGCCATGAAAGTATCCTTTATTGAGAGTCGTCTACCGGAACCCAGTTGGGGGTTTGAGTATCATTTACCGCAGTCCATGTTGTTATCTGGGTGTCATTTACTGGAACCCACGTTACTGATTGACTATCGTTTATTTTAAACCATCCATGCACAGGTTGATAGCTCAATAACGAAATAGTTTCAAATATAACAGACTTAAATTGAGCTGCTATATCGTTTATGTCGCCTACAGTTAAAGATTCTTCTATTGATTGTGCAAAACCAGCAATAATAGCCCTAGCATCATCTGATGAAAAGTTCTCTATTATAGTAAAGAAGAACGCACTCCCAATAAGCAATACATCATTAGCAGATATATCTTCAGTAACACTTGATAGGAACTGCGCTAATATTGTTCTTTGGTCTTCTACGGTTATAGGCTCTGAAACAGTTTGTGCAAATTGAGCTAAGATTGTAGGTGTGTCGTTTACGGTTATAGGCTCTGAAATAGACTGGTATAACTGCGCCAGCATAGAACGCACATCATCTATAGTAAAAGGCTCTACACGAGTTTGCAATGCAGCAAAGTAAGGAACTAGAGTATCTTCTAGGGTAAGGGGTTCTGTTGGGCTTTGAGTGAAGTCTGCCCTAATTGTTGGTGTATCGGCTAACGATACATTCTCTGAACGTGTCTGCCCAAAAGTACTTAATTGCGTACTAAAATCCGCATTAGATACAGTCTCTACAATACCTTCAAAGTATATCCCTGCATCGGAGTTATTATCCGTTATAAGAAACCCTTCGCTCTGTGATTGTAAAAACGCATATAGCTGACTATTAGAATCTGCTGAGTTTATATTTTCAGCCACAGTAAAACTATACGCACTACTAGATAACGTAGAGAAAGGCGTCTTTGAGAACGGAGCTATACCAAACATTATTCAGATACTTCTTCTTTAGGTAACGCCTCAACTTGAGGCGCGGCTTGTGTTCTTACTTTATCAATTATATCTGCAACTTGCACATAAGGTGCTTGACCTAGTGCTTGTAGGATTAAGTTTATTTCTTGTACTGATAATTCTAGGTTAATCATTAGGCGACCCAAGGTAATGGTGGAGTGACGATAGTCGGATTTATTTGTGCTTCAATTTGGCTTGCTACGTTAGCTTCGTAAGACGCTACTTGCTCTCCTCCCAAAGCAGATTGTGTCCAAGCGATCACTTGATCCAAAGTTAAATCTGCATAAGGTACATAATTAGATTTAGCAGGATCAACTTCAAATGATGCTGTTCCATATACCGAACCTGTGTAAGTTCCGTCTGTAGCTGTTAAAGTCCAGTGTGAGGTCACGACATAATCAAGCATACCGTTGACATCGGGTTTGCAGTTTAAGGCTAAGATGTTCCAAGTGTTTGTTATTGACATATTATTTTCCTAATTAAACAATATATGTAAAAGATAATGTAATACTTTGAGATGCTACTACTCCACCTTTAAATACTAGGTTTCCTCCGTTTGCAACAAAATAACCCCATTGACCCGTATTTTCAGATACTGCAACACCAGTGCCACCAAGAGTAGGAGTGAAAGGTAATGTCATGAGTGCATTCATAGCTATGGTATATGATGTTGAGGCTAAAAAAACTACATTGATTGTTACTGATCTTCCAATTTTTGTATATCTGTAGGAGCTTGAATCCGTACCTACTAAAGTAAATCCTGTTAAAGTTGGAGTCCAAGTCCCTTCTCGGTAATCATCTAAAGTATAAGCATCTGTACTTGGCGAAGCTGTGCTTGGGAAGGTTATTCCAGTTCCTGATGTTGTTGGTGCTGCTGCTCCCACAGATATATTTTTCTGCAATGTTACGTTGCCTGAGGAGTCGATGCGCATGGCTTCAGTATCATTGCCATATGTAAATACTACAGAACCCGCCCCAGTGTTTGTTTTTATGCGGCTACCGATGCGTAAACCTATATCTTGCCACTGCATGAACTGGGATGTTCCGCTGTAGTTTTTAACCGTTAAAGACGCATTGTCAGTAGAAGCTGTTCCCGTGTTATATGCTTGAATTATGCCATATGTATCTGAATAGTTAGTTGTAGCTGATACTGTTAAGCGGCTTGAAGGACTACTCGTCCCAATCCCCACGTTTCCTGAAGCATCTTTATATATCTGGTTTGTACCTATAGCAACTACGCCTGTACCACCTGTAAGTGTGCCTGTATAAGATATGTTGACTGCGTTTAATGTTCCTGTGAATGTAGGCCCCGCGCTTAATACATTGCTTCCAGTTCCAGTGCTTGTGGTTACGCCTGTGCCTCCTGCTAACACAGGCAGAGTACCTGCGGCTAAGGCTGATGCTGATGTTGAATATATAGCATTATTAGCTGTGGTAAATGTCGTTAGTCCTGTACCACCATAAGTAGTGCCGATAGTTGTACCATTCCAAGCGCCATTAGTAATAAGCGTTGAACCGCCTAAATCTAAGCTGTTAGTTCCCCACTTAACTTCCTCTGGGATCATGCCGAATCTACCCCATTCACCACCGACAGTACCATTAGCTTCAAGAAATACTGTTGAGTATCCCCCTGCCGCAACTACATCTACAGTAGCTCCAGCATTATCAGTAACAGTTAAATTTCCAGTAGAGTCATTATCAAATACCCAAGTAAAACCCGTGGGCAATAAAGTAGCGTCAGGAAGTTTGTATGTTTGAGTTGTGGTGCCTGTAAGAACTTGAAAATGAGACGAAGCTGCTGTTAAAGTTGTAATTGTTGCACTTGAAACTGTTTTAGTCAGCTTTTGGGTAACGCTATTAACAACTATATTCTCATTAGCATCACGTAATACAACAGAGTTTGCCCCAGTAGACGTAGTAACACCTGTGCCGCCATATGCAACACCTACAGTAGATCCTTGCCAAGTTCCAGAAGCAACAGTGCCTAATGCGCTTACGTTTCCAGAAGCATCAAGATTTACAGATTTAGTTGCAGGATAATCTACAAATAAATAAACACTACCCGGAAATGTAACAGCACTACCTGCATTGCTAGACGCTGAAATAGTTGTACGTGCTACTAAATTTCCAGTGGTTGCGTAAGTACCTAAACCACATTCCCAGTTTCCAACAGTATCTGCGGCTGTATAATAGGTTGTATTAGTATTACCTATGGCAGTACCAAATGTTTGAAACCCTGTAACAGCCCCATTACATGAAAAACTTACCGTTGTGTTAGGGGTCGCTGTTTCCTGAACCCGATCTTTTAGGACTAAAGCCATTTAAGACCCCTTATATTTAAGAAGTAGCAGTTGTACTATAAGTAACGCTGACTGTATCGCCAACAGTTGTAATCTTAGCTGTAGCAAACGCGCCAGCACTATATAAAGTACCTGCAGTGCTAGACTGAGTACTTACTGCGCCTGAACCTGTAACTAAGAAACATCCAGCAACTGTACCGCCAGCGCCTGTAATAGTATAAGTAATTGCTGTAGCTAATGAAGTAGTTACGTTAGATGGGCTCAAACCTGTTGATGAAGCTGCGCCAAAAACTGCTGTACCTCTTACCGCTGAACCACCAACTGTATAGTTAGTAAACTCAGTCCAACCTGCATGTGATGTCATAGTATCAGCAGCAAGGAAAGTTGGCGAGGCATTAATAAGCCCTAAGAAAGGACCTACAGTAGTATATGTACCCGAAGTTCGTAATAAGGTATCAAGTAATAATTGTTTACCAATAGCATTAACTAAGTTAGGAAATGACTCTTCCCACTTTAAGTTGCCGTCTTTATCACGACATTCGACATGGTAGTACCCTTCGATACCTACAGACTCACCTGCAACAGCATTAGCTTGATAACTAACCTCTGCTACGTCACCAAAACCTTGAATTTCTTTAAGCATAATAGCTCCTAATATGTTATACGTTATGCCCTAATAAATAGTAATTACAGCAGTGGTTGCTGTAGCGGGCGGAAAAGTGAGTGTAAATGTACTATCGGAGGAGTGAAAAGGCCCTCCAAAATTTAAGACCGCTACTGCTTTATCAGCTTGAGTATGGTTGTAAATTAAAGCCCCTGATGCAGTTATAGTAGAGTTAAGCCATTCACTAGTATCAAAGGTAACATATGCTGTAGTACCAGAAAGAGCTATTGATTGCCCCGTTAATACATTACCCCCTGCGACATATCCTGTCCCTACTACTTCACCTATAGCTGTGTATAGTACGGTACTTGAATTTAGCTCTGCTACTGAAGTATATAATGCAACTTTAAAGGTATCTCCAGTAATAGCAGTAAAGTCATGTTGCCCTTTTAGGAGTTCTACTTTAAACGATGAGCAGAGAGCTTGAGTAATAGCCATTTATCGTACCACCTTATCTCTAACTTGAGTGACTCTATACGAATCTTGACGGTTTTTACCGTTACCTAATTGAATCAATTCTTCCATAACTTGGTCGAACTTAGATTGGTACGTTTGAATTAGCTCTTGTTCTCCTTTCAAGAAAATATAACCTTCAACCAATGCGCCCCAAAGTAAGGCATTAGGGAACTCAATACTTAACCATGTAGTGCCAGAAACAGCATCTACAATAGACTCTGGGTATGCGTAGTAATGTAGTTCTACATCGTAGTCTACTTCAGGAGTAGGACCTAATAAAAAAGTATTATCATCAAAGATACTATAATACTTTGGAGTCCCCTGAGCAGATGGGTAAGGGTATGCTTCTCTTATATAGTTAACGTCTTTGTTTAACAAATACTGATATGTTGGTGTAGGAACTAAGTCAACTATAGTTGATGGTATAGCCGCTAAAGAGAACACAGATAAGAAGTCTGACGGTATAGTTAAATAAGGGTTGCCAGTCGTCACAGACCCCGCTACGTTTTTACGAAATGCAGGGAGCTGCACCGAGTTATTTATTAGTAACTCAGTGTGTTGAATGAAGTTGTCAATGTTTGCTACAAATGTAGGCTCTGCTCCGTCACCGACATACTCCACCATAAGGTATTGTTGTATAGCAGTTGTCAACTCATCATACGTCATAGTTTAGCCCATTTTACTAGAAGCCATAGTGCCTTTAGTAGCTGCACCAGTACCACGTACTTTCACTGTCTTTTTGTTTTCGATTTGCACAGGGTATCCGTTACCTACAGGAGTGGGTACAGATTTAACGCCTTTATACTCAGCAGATCCTTCAATATGTTGCTTAGCCATTATCGACCTCTACCTGAACTTTTTTGATTCATAGCACGAGCTACATTACGACCCATCTTCTTAGCATCCATAGATGTAATGCCGCCTTTTTTAAGACCCTTCATAGATTTTTGTTTGTCATGCTTAGCGTCTTTTGGGCTTTTCTCCCAGTCAGACATAGACATCTTGTTTTTCTTTGCAAGGACTTTGTCTTCTTTAACGTCTTTAGCTGAACCTTCAAAACTAGCCATAGTATACCTCAAGTAATCGTAATAAACACATCATTCAATGTGGTAGTAATAGTCTGTGTCGCCACAGGGTTAAAAGCAAATAAACCTCTAGAAGCGTTTAAGTTTACATCCGGTCTAGGGTTTTGTAGAGCCTGTGGATCATTTGCTACCTTTTGGGCACCTATTATACCAACCCAGTTTTGTGGGTGGTCTCCACCAACTTTGTCCATACACTCTGGACATACCCGCATATTTATCCGTTTACCTATAATAACATAGGTGTGCAGTTTCTTTAATGCGTATCTAAAATTGCACCTATCGCAGAAGCCAAATGACCGTTTTTCTCCAGCAAATTTAGTACCCATTTAGGTCTTCCACATAAGTAGGATATCGTCTGCTATACTCGGTTTTCCAATCATCGCCATATGCACGTTTCATATTACTAATACGCCCTGCTTTTTTCCTGTTTTCTATTTGCTCAGGAGTGCATTTATAACCTTTATTATAGGCTTTACCCTTACGTGCCGCTATGGCTTTTTCTCTATACTCAGGATTAGCCCAGAGGGTTTTAGTTCGCTCTGACTTATTTTTTATCTCTTGTTCAGAATATACAGCTGTTATATTTACATTGTTATATCGGTTTATTGTGTCCCCCAGTATAGCAATGCACTGCTCTTCGTACATTAATAGGTCTTTATCTTCACATAAAACTAGTACAGTTACGTCAAATCCAACAGGCCCTAGTGTATTATATGTAGTTTTAAACCTTTCATATAGGCTCACATGGTGGCCCCTATTTGCTTTTAATTCTGCAAAGTGTTGCATCGCTCTGCGTTTTATATTAACCGAGCTCCCTATATATCTATGCCCTAGCGTCTTATCCGTAATCATATACACCCCACTACTACAGGGTAAATCTAAATGCGAGATGGAGTTTTCTGTAAATTGATTAGCACCCATATAACCTCCTAAATTAAAGAGATTATAGTTTACCACATCAATCACACTATTGTCCACATCAATCACTTACCAGCCTCCGCCGCCTACACTGCCTATATTAGGTACAAATCTAAAAGACACTCGTTGACGATCTTCATCAGCCGCCAGTTCAAAAGCCTCATCATAGAGTTGTTTAAGCATAGGGATTTTATTTTCTGCTTCTGGTGTTTTAAGAGCCAAGTTGTAGGCTAGTCCAGCAGTCATAGCTTCTAAGAATCTAAAGGGGATATCAAGCGTATTTACTCCGGCTTGTCCTGCATCTTGCATTCTACGTAAGCGCCAATAAACTAAAGTGTATCCAGTTTGACTAGGTAAAGGCCATATCTTAGCTGTAGGTGTAGGAGTCTGCCTATCAACAAATATCTGTATAGGTCTGCCCTGAGTTAGTTTATTTGGTATTGTTGCGTATGTAGAAACACTTATACGAGCTATCTGTAGGTCTACTTGATTAGAAGTACTACCGGGGTTTTGACGTATCACCGTCTCTATTAAATCAACCGTATCATCAGGCAAATCATACGTATCAACACCTACTAACAAAGGAATCTCACCTTGTTCAATAGTCCACAGGTTCAAGCCTTTATTAGCCCAAGATGCTAATAGATAATTTAAAGATCTTCTAGCTGTTCTAAATTGATAGCCTGTGCGTACTTCTACCCCAATACGCTCAAAACTTTCTTCAATTATTTCAGCTATATCCGGATTGAATGTAGTAAGACCTGAAGTGCTCATGCGTTACCTTTGTTGTGGTCGTTGTACGGGCATCGAAGTAGGATTGCCCTGAATTTGTAGTCCTTGTTGAGGCATGTACTGAGACAGACTTGGTGGTTGCCCTTGCAATGGGGTTTGCATTTGAGTCACTGGTTGCCCACCTATTCCCGCATCGCTACCGCTATTATCATACCCCATATTGTTACTTGGAGACACCCCGCCCATATCAGGACTAGGAGCACTTTGTACAGGTGGGAGTGTGTTAGACATAGCCGTAGGCGCTGCACTGGGTTGGTTAGGTTGCCCTTGTTGTGGGTAACTCATAAAATTGGAATTAGGAGAGGCAAAGTTATTGTACGCACTCTGAGTATTAAACTGAGGTGTTGGGTTCGCCTGTTGGTTCCCAAACCCTTGACCTATAATTCCACCATCTGCGTAACCTTGTCCTCCCCCAGCCATTAGATCATCCTACCTTTTGTATGGCCTTTAATAGCACAACCATCACCACGAGAAGCTGAGCCGCCTTTAGCGTAGCCTTTTACAGAACCACCACATTTTTTACCTTTGTAGTAGTCCGGACCACTAAATTTTTCATACGGTGAGTCACCAACACCAAACTTCTTGCTTATGTCTTCCTCGTACTTATTGCGTTTATCAAGCATCGCTCTATCAAGGTCAGCTTGACCAACATCAGGCTCTTCCTGTTTTTTTGGTGTTTTTGTAGCTTTTACTGTAGTAGCCATTAGATTATCTTCCCACGAGTCCGACCTTTCTTAACAATGCCATCGACACTGCCACCTTTGTACATACCTCTGCAAGCAGATCCACCTTTCTTCATAGCCGCAGTTGGAGATCCCGGAACAGCGCCTAAACCAGCAGAACGCATAGCACCTATTTGAGCCATGTCTGGAGTTGGAGCTCGTTTAGTTACTTTAGCTTTAAGTGTATCTTTTTTCTTTAATGGGGCCATGCCCGCTTTTAACTTAGTCATTTTGTTTCCTCTAGCCTTTTCTTGTATATCAGAAATACCGCGTGATGGGCGAGTCATATTACTTTCCCGTTAGTTTACTTACTACCACAGTTCCACCTTTTTAGTGAGGCTGCTTTGCGTGTAGGTTTGCCGTTCTCGTCTTTCATAGGTCCCGGCATTCCACTCATACGTGCGCAGAAGGACTTTTTACGTGGTCCCCCTTGTGGTTGTGGGGCTTTAAGATTAGATCCTGTAGCTGCATTGTATTTGTCTCGCCCAGCTTTTGTCATTCCAGCTCCTTCATCCGTACTAAGATAATTCCTACTTTTACCTTTTGTAGTTTTACGAATAGGGCTACTCATTATGCCACCTCAAATTTATTACTTTTATACATGTTTTCTTTTGCAGTTATAACTTGTAAATTAACAGGTATATGTAAGCCCGAAACAAGCTCTCCCTGCAAAGGGACAATGTGATCTACGTGCCATACTACCCCTGTTAATTTAGTTCGTAAAGCGGCTAATACATATATTTCTTCTATTAACCATATATCAAGTTTGGACAACCAGTTTGGCGTACGTTGTATTTTTACCGCGCGTCTCTTTGCAGCACTTGCAGCAAACACAGGTAAATTACATTTTTGCCGTTCTCGCATCAATTGTCTATTACGATCTATATATAAATAATAATACTTTAAAGCCTGTGCTCTTTTATTAGTTTTGTTTTTTCCATATTCGGCAGCATGATTTCTTTTTGCATCTGAGGCTATTCGCTTATGATCCCTACAGCAGTATTTAGCACCTTTTCTTTTATCTATAATACTTATACTACATAATAAACAAAATCTAGGCTCAGGCTCAAGTAAAGCTATCTTTGCCTTTTCACGTAATCTATGCGCCGCCATATATTCTCTAGCTTTTGCAGTTCGTACACTTAGGTCTTTGTAGGGCATATTAGTTCCTTGCGAGATCTATTATCCAAGACATACTAGCCCCTATTACAGCACCTATACCACCAAAGATCATGAACATACGCCACCCACCTTTAGCTTCAGACAGGGTTTTACTGATTTCTTTTATGGCTTCTTTTATCTCATCCATATCTTTAATCATTTTGTCCATGTCATTCTGTAAGTGTTTTATGTCCGCACTGTGGGTAGCAAGCTCCCGCGCCGTTTGTATCACTGGATCTGAAGCTCTTTGATGTTCCATGGGCTAACCATAAAAAGCTGTAATGCCTGTTACAGACCCAACACTAAAAGTTAAGTATACGTCGGTACGATATAAAATGCCTTCGCCGGGAATAATAATATCGAAAGAGTTTGGGTTACTATTTGATGGGATGTCCATTTGAAACAATATTTCACCCGATGCACCGCCGTCTCTAACCTCAAAAGTAGCCGCCGTACTAGCTTTTGGTGCTACTATAATACCTTTTAACCTAGTTCGATCTGCATAAATAGACCCCGCTACACTTAAATGGGTACTTTTTACATCTGTTTGAATCATAATTAATCTCCTAAAGTAAAGTTAAGGGCGGGCTTGCCGTTCTCATTTAAGGCCAAGGTCGATCAACTCCGGCCCCCTTAGACTAATTATTAAGCAGAAGCAGGTGCTTCAGCGCCACTAGATGTTTTTTGTGCGTAAACTATAGTAATAAACCCCGCACCTGCAGTTGCAGTTGTCCCCGCCATAGTGACAAGAACTTGCATATCAGTAGTACCAACATTGCTAAGAGCTGTAATTTGAGCCGCTGTTAAAGTAAGGGCTTGACGGCCTACCGCTGGAGTGGTTATTGCGGTTACATAAGCCGCTGCTGTTGTGCTGTTACCTACCGCAAGTGTGGCACCTGTAGTAAAAGTAGTAGTAACGTCAACAAAAATGTTTAAGATTTGAGAGCCAGCTGGAACCACAAAAGGAGCACTAGTAGTTAAACCTAAAGCTGCTGATTGAGATAAAACAACAACGCCTGTATTATCAATATTACCAACAGTAGTGCCAGTAGTATATCTAACAGTACCTGCGCGAACTGGACCAGAAAAAGTTGAAAAAGACATATTTAATTCCTTATTGCACTTGCGCCTATCGTTGTGTGCGGATCTGCTGAGTCAGTCGAGTAGGCAGTTAAAAATATTCTCAGATATGTACTCCTTATAACATTTATTTTGGTGGAGTGTCAATTAATTTGTTGGCCTTAATATGGTTTTCTTCACGGGTTATCACCGCTAAATTCCACGGTACATGCAAACCGCTTACGAGCTTACCACGTAGAGGTATTATATGGTCTACAACATAGGGCGTACCTGTAACTCTAGTAGCCGCCATAGCGTCCAGATAAAACTGTTTAATCGCAGTTTTCTGTTCTTGAGTTAGCCATTTAGGTGTAGCTTGTTTATGCTTTGTTCTACGGTGTTTGGTATTAGCTTTACGCAATTCAGGGTTATCCTTTGCCCATTTATCCCTATACCTTTTTCTGTCCTCTAAAGAACGACCAAGAGCTTTAGATTTAATTAGCTCCTTATTATTTTCGTAGTATTTTTTACCTGCTTTTTTACTAGCCTCAGATTTAGGTAGTAGCGCACGTTTAGCATTGGTCTCTTCCCATTCTATTTTTAAACAGTCCATGCATGTGCCTTTGGTTTTACGCAGGGCTATGTGTCCATGTTTACAGGGTAATCCTGTAAAGTAATGAGTTGCTTTAGTTTCTTGGGCTTCTTTACGAGTTGTTGGGTATTGATTGTACATTGCTATCTCCTGTTTGGTCTTTGACACATGTAATATACAGGAGTATAAAAATAATACAAGCTTTATTTTTTGACACAGGTAATACTCGATAGGAGGTTTGTGATTGCGTCACAACCGCAAATGTGTCCGAGTCGGACATAAAAAAGGGCCCCCGAAGGAGCCCTTAATTTACTCTAAGTTACTGATTTATCTTAATAAATTAAGATGAACCAGCTGAACCAAAAACACCTAAAGGATCCGAGAACCCGAAGCTGTAGCGTTCCCTTGCTTTATAGCGAGAGTTTCCGGTGTCAAAGTCCGAATCCATGGAAGTAGCTAATGGAGTTCTAACGAAATGTTTCAGACCGTTTGGAACATCAGTTAACAAGAACCAAGCATTTGTATCAGTCAACCATGGGTTAACAGTATAGCCGCCGGGAATTGAGCCGTTGTTCTTAAGAGCGTTCACATCATTGTCAGTTGTACCAACACGCAATTCAGTTTCTAACAAACGGGTTGCTACGAATTGTAATGCAGGAGGTAGAACCAATTTTTTAGGTTTAGCAGCAATCAATAAACCACGTTCGTCAGTCCACAAGGCAATTTGAATAACCGCATTTTCCAATGAAGTTTCGTTCAAATCAGCTGGTGTAGCTGGGACGTTAGAAATTGTTGAACCATAAACTAAAGGATGTGCACTGTTACATAAAGATTTGCCATCACCACCAGTATAGTTGGAGTTGAATGCATTGTTTAGTACAGCAGCGCCTTTAACTTCTTTGGTGTACGCCATAGCGCGAGCCAATGCTTTTGTATAACGAGCAGACAATGAATCATACAAGTTATCTTCAATAGCTTCTTCAGTTAAAGAAAAGCCCAAAGCGATAGTTTCGTGGGTGTAGCGAGTAGACCAAGCTTCTTGCGCATTGTCATACGTAATACCTGAGCCTTCGTTTTTAACCGCAGCGGCACCAAAGCCAGACAGTTTTTGTTCTTCTTCGAAAGAACGATCAGATGATTCAGTTTCGAAGATTTCTTTATACTTCTCACCATAACGATCATATTCTAAACCGAACAGAGCGTTAAGACCGGGAAGTAGTTCTTTTAGTAGTTGCGCGCGTGAAATAGCAGCCATTAGTTAAACTCCTTAAATGCCGACAGGGTTGCGGTAAGCATGGCCACCAACAACATTAATCGCTGAAACAGCAAACGGAGTAGTACCCGATTGAGTAACAGTATAGTTAGGTGGTGTATAAGCTACGAAAGCTTCTACAAACGTACCGTCAGATAATGCAGTTTCTTGAACCATACTAACAACGCGCAAAGGCAATGTAACAGTAACGTTTTTAGAAGCCAAATCAACTGAAATGGCGCTGTTACCAGTAGCAGTATTAACGCCATCAACAATAGAACCTGAGTTAGTAGGAATGAAATAACCAATGTTTTGACCAACATCAGCCAGAGTAGCAGCACCAGAAGTGTAAGCTGTACCAGCATTAGTCAAGTTAACCTTCATTAAAATTTGTGGGTCGTCAGCAACAATAGCAACGGCATCAGAAGCAGAAGTTCCAGTAGGCCAGTATTGTGAGAAGACTTTATATTTCATAGTCGGGCTAGTATAAGAACACCCCATGAAGATACCGATTGGGTTAATAGCCCAAGCAGTTTTAGCTCCAGTAGATGAATCTACACGTGCGATAGTACCATCAGCTAATAGAGACACAGGATCGCCATAACCAATATTTTTTGCGTAGCCAGAAGCAATCGGTAAATACCGAGTTGCACCAGCGTAAGGCTGAAAGCCTTCTAGGGTATTCGGTAAAAAACCGTAGGGACCGACGTTGCTAGGATAAGCCATATATAACTCCTAAATAAGATTCAACACGGTCCTAACTATTTAGGAACCGCGACCAAAAGACACTTTAGATGCTTTTTCAGAGAAAAGGGGCATCCGAGGATCATTTTCGCGTAGGAAGTTGTTATCAACAGACTCCACAGACGCTCTGGACATATTAGCGTAATACTCTTTACGAGCGTTTGAGTTCTCGACAGTAGTCTTACACAAAACAAGTCCACCAATTTCAATCAACCCTTGGGGTTTTAAACCAAAGGCAGCAAAGTCAGACAATAACTCAGGATGATCTTCCGCTTGACAAGGTATCCACCCCTCGCGTTTGGCCTTAGCCATATTCGCTGGATCAGGCACCCCCATCATAGAAACTCTTTTCCAGTGAAACACGTAGCCATCTTGTGGGTCTGGAGCTGGCAAATCATGCGCAGGTTTCCATGATACTGGACGAACTTCTTTTTCGCGTGTTTCTGTAGAGCGTGGTGCTCTGTCAATTTGTACGTTAGCCATTAAGTTGTTGCTCCTTTACTTTGTACTTGGCGTATACCTCTAAAGGTACTCCAAGACGTTTTGCTATAGCGACTTCAGATGTGTTCAGAGTGACTTTTTTAGGTGCGGTAGTTCTACCTACCGATGCCACTGGTGAAGATTTCTTTTTGTCGAAGTTCTTTGGGAATACTTCCCGTATGCGGGAGTCTACTCGCTGATAATACTCGTCAGAGGTAGGGTCTACACCGGATTTAACCAATTTTTCGTGCAGTCCATAAGCGAAGGCGGTCATCTCTTCATCTTTACCAAACCATGGATTCTTTCCAGCCCAGCTCTCGGCTTTATAGTCTCTTGGTGGCGCTTCTGGCACTGATGGTGGAATATATACATCATTACTTTGTGGTTGTAAAGCTTTTTGTTGTACAGGCGGCACCAAGTTAGCTAATTGCCGTTTTTGATTGGCTAATTCGCTTAACTCTTCCTGTGCTTCAAGTACTCCATCTGTATCACCCGTTTCAAAAGCTTGACGGTATTTATCCTGCGCAATTTTATGTGCGTATTCTAAACGACCTTGAGCTTCCTTCGTATACTCCTGATGCCCCCAGTTAAGTGTGCTTTTTAACTGTTCGTTTTCTGCAAGAATAGCCTGAGCAATACGTATAGCTTCAGCATTTTGTCTTTCTAAAGCTTCTTTCTCACGTTTAGCATCGTGGTACTTATGGTTTATCTGATTAATGCGCTTTTGAACGCCTTTAGAGTATGATTCTAACTCATCATCGTCATCGTCCTCTGCATCAGCTAACTTAGTTCTACCTCGATCTTCTTCAGGAGTATCGTCTACGATATCAACTTCGTAATCATCGCCCCCATCAAGATCTACATCAATATCTTCGTTTTCGTATTCTTCAGCCATTAGCTATTGCTCCTTTCTTCTTCAAGACTAAATTCATAATTGTTGCGAACGAGTTGATCGTCACGAGTAGCTTTGCCCGCCCACATGTAACACTCTTCTAAAGAAGTAAGTGCTAAAGATATGTATCTGGTATTAGCCAAAGTCCATAACTTATCTTCTACAGCGGTAAATAACAATTTAAGTTGTGCTTGGTGGGCTTTAGCTTCTTCATCATAAGCTATGTAATCAAATCTACTTCTCATACACCCCCCTAATACGCCCTAGAAATGCCACGTGGGTCAGCAACTGTACCTTCAATCATGTCATCATTTACTAAGATGAACTCTTCCCCATCAACAGAGAATCGTGAACCACGATATGCTCCAATTAACACGAAATCACCTTCTTGACACCAAGGACCTGTTGGGAATTTTACTTTATCTTCATAAGCCATGTTGCCTACTTTAAGCACCATACAAACTACAGCACCTGCCTCTTCTTTCTTTTTGAAAGCGTCTGGCATTTCAATACCGCTTGCTGTTTTGTCCACTATCTTAGGTTTAATCAATAAAAGCTTATAACCTACCGGATCTGGTAAGCGGTCAGCTAATGACTCCCCTTTTTCGATAGTAGCATCCGTATCTATATTTCCTATATCTTTGGTACTCATTAATTTTCTTCCTCGATTTTTTGCAGGTCTTTTAAACGATTAAGAGCTAAGGACAGACCCGATAAAGTCCCTACCAATAATTTGTAAGCTGGGAAGTCCTCAACACGCCCTTTTGCAAGGGCGTCCATGTGAGCAACTATCTCATCTTCAAGATCTCTACGCAGTACATCTAGTACAGTTTTCATATGTTATAAGGCTCAAGTTTTTGAGGGTTGTATATTACCTCTGATATTGGGTAGCTGTAGTGCGCTCTTGCATGTTCTTTTGCAAATTGTTCAGCAGCCTCTAATGTATAAAATATCTGAAATAACCTTTCAGGCTCATCTTCAAAACGCTCTTGAACTACATATTGTTTTTTATATTCTTCAATCATTTAGCCTCCTGTGGTGCTGCATAAAGCGGTATTACTTCTTCAAGTTCAAAGTCTATATTAGGTAACACTTGTTGAATTACATATTCCCCCGAAGCTCTATCTATTATTTTCCAAGCTGCAGCTCCAAGCTTTAAGAGTTCTTTACGTTCTTCACTCATTCTACGTTTTAGGAGTCGCTGTATTTCAGTATTTAATTGGTCTTTAGCATATAATACAACCCGCAACTGCTCAGCATCAGATAGCATACAATAAGGGTGGGTATAACCAATAACAGGATGACCACCTACATCATTTTTATATATAGAAACTAATCTTGTGTTGTCATATAAGTTGTTCATTTAGCTTTCTCCAAGTTCTTTTCCATTTTTAACCCATAGGTGGTTGTGGAGGTGGTGCAGGTGCTGGCGCTCCTTGTGGTGGTGGTGGAGGCGCTGCTGGAGCCCCTTGTGGCCCAGCTAAAGGCATTGGTGGGACCGCGGCTTGTCTTTGAGCTTCTATCTGTTGAGTAGCCATATCCATTCCTTTAAATAACCCTTGAACCTTAGCGTCTTCGCCTTGAAGCATTAATTTAGCCTCATTGTTTAGCATCGCTATCTCTTTACTAGCGTCAATCTTCTTAAGCTCGATCTCTTTTTTGTTATTGATCTCTTGCTCTTTAAGTTGTAACTCTTTCTGCTGCATCTGTACTACAGGGTCTTGTGCTTGCTGTTGAGCCGTTTGTTGGGCTTGTTCAGCTTGGTTCGCTTGTAGTAATTGTTTAGCTGCATCAGCAGATAGTTTTGCCAGTTGTACTGCCATTTCAGGGCTTAACTCTGCATCTTCTGGAGGTAATGTAGTACCTAATTGAGTCTCTATACCTCTACGGTATTGGAAGCCCACATGCTCCATGATATGTGCCATTAACGCCTGTTTTATGACAGAAGCTTGAGGGTTTTGCCCCATTGCTGCCGCTATCTTAGGGTCAGTTAGCATACTGTTATGCACTGTTAAATGCGCATCGTGGTCTTGTTCTATGAACGCTTTGACAGGTTTAGCTTTAAGAATGTCCATATTCTCTGTAACAGGATCAGTTGGCTTTTGATCTTCTTCCACAATAACTATCTTGTCCGCGTCTTTAATACCCATAACTTCAAGCATTTGACGATGTAATACAGGTAAGTTGTATATTTGTGGAGATTGTTGAGCTAACTGGATAGCTGCTTGGTACTGAATGATCCTTTGTGCCATAGTACTAGCGTTTGGATCAGAGACTGGAATAATATCAACCTTATCGTAGTCTTCTTTCTTAGCTGAGGGTTCAGCATCAAACTCTGGCATGTAATCATAAGCAGGGGCAGTATAGTCTCTTACCAACGCTGCAATTAACTTAAACTCTTGCTCCATCGAGTAGTGAACACGAGCCTGAACAGCCGACATCACCTTTAGAGTTCTTTCCAAGATAGCCAGTGTAGTACCTACTGGCGCCTCTCCATTCATATTATCCAGCTTAACATCAGCAACTGCAGCTAATCTACGGCCTTCTTCTACTACGTTTTGTAGTAATGTGAATAATGTTTGGCTTGGCTCTTTATAAGGAAGCGGTAAGATGTTGTCTTTAATATTAGCTGACGGAACATCAACGTCTCTCCATTCACCCGGCATGATCGGAGTATCATCACCTTTAATCCTCATACCTCTAGATTTTAAGCCTCCGGGTAGGTTACTTAGTGTACCTGCATCAATTAACTGTCTGACAATAGAAGTTGCAGATTTAGCAAAACCACCAATAAGATGTATAAGACCGTAGCCATAAGCACCGAAACCGGGGATATAAGTATACTGTACAAAATGTTGCTTAGCTTGTTTAAGAGGGTCATGTTCATCCCAGTTACGTCTAATGGATAAAATCTCTTGTGTGCCTTGTTCAATGGTCACAACATATGGCAGGGCTATGCCTGTCTCTTCACCTGAGTCATCATCAACATCTTCAAACCCAACAAGGTCTAACTCAACCTGCATCTCTAATAGTCTGTATCTATTGTCGTATGTGGCTTTATACCCATCAGCCTCGTCTTTGCGCTTCTGAATATCGTCAAGGTCTTTTGTTGGCTCACCAAGGTCTATATCACGATAGAACTCCGCATACTGTAGCTTCTTAACATCATTCTTGGTTTTACGCATGACATGAGTCAGTCGCTCTGAAGTACGTGCATCAGAGGCTCCATAGGGGATATACAGATCTTCCGCAGGTACAAACATACTTACCTGACGGTTTAGTGAGGGGTCAAAATATACTTTCTTAAACGCGGCTCCTGCCAATGCTAAGGACCACAACATCTTTTCGTGTTCAGGTCTAAACTCAGTCATTTTTTCCGTAAGCTGGTAGTTCATGTCTTCTACAACACGTTCCGCAGACTTCTGGGTATCAGGGTCATCTTTACCGATTATTCGGGCTTTTACAGGTCCCTGAGCAGGAAATGTTTCAGAGATCATCTCAGACTGAAAGCGGATAGCCGCTTCTGTTAGCATGGGGTGGTATACACCACAAGCACCTTGCCAAGGTTCTGAACGCTCTTCAATTTTTAAACCTAACAAATCTAAGCCGTCTATATAGGTAGACTCCCACTCTTTACGAGCGTTCTTGTCATTGTTAAAGTCATCAAGTAAGTCAGCTACTAACGAGGCCATATCCGCCTCATCCATGTACTCCGCGAGGTTCGCATCAAACCCCGGCTCTTGTTCCATCTCTACATCAACCTCAGTCTCAATAGGGTTCATCGGATCCCCTATATCAACCTCAATCGGTGCTTCATCATCTTCTGTTAAAAAGGGACTCTGCGGTTGCATTGCCTTAAATATGTTGTTTGGAACTTCAGCCATTGATGGATCCTTAAGTTATTTGTTCGTTAGTAGTAGTTAGCACGTTTCTTTATTAACCAGCTGTCTTCATCAATATCCTTATCTTTAGCTGAACCAATGAAGCCTCCTGACCTAAACCGCGCAAGAGCTAGGGTTACAGCATCTACAAAGTCATCATTCCTACCTGATGGAAACGAAGCCACTTCGTCTATCACTTCTTCAGCCCATCGAGTAGATGGAGCCCATACCTTTCCAGAAGCAAACATGTCAGATACTGCATTTAGTCGTGATATCTTATCTTGTCCGCGTGAAGGTGTAAACTCTTGGACAGGAATGCCCATACGTCTTAACTCATATATTAGCGGAGCTCCTGATGCTTTCTTCTCAATAATAACACCATCTGGCTCCCACTCTTGATAAAACTCTAATGTCCGTTGCTTTAAATCAGGGAACTCTAGCCGTTCTCGCCAAGCTTCTAACAGTATTAAGTTCGGTTGATCTCCGTCTTCAGGGTTGTTCCACACACCAAATATCACGATGGCGCTGTAGTCAGCACTGGTCTTTTTCTCAAACGCCGTATCCATCGACATCAACAGGAAGTCACAGTCAGGTGGCTCTTTCTTCTCCCACTCTTGCCACCACTCTCGCTTAACGATAGCCGTAGACTCAGATGTGGGCTGCTGCTGGTACTGTGCTTGCCATTTGCCGCTAGGTATCTCAGCCTTTACCGCCATTAACTCTTCAATGGGCCAGAACTCAGGCCAAAGCGGTTTGCCACTAGGTAATACGGCTGGAAACTCAATCACCTCCCACTTGTCGCCCCCCATTGCTGCAGACTCTAATATCTGCCCTGTCAAGTCACGTAGACTCCAACGAGTCATAACTATAACAATAGCCCCACCGGGCTGTAACCGCTGACGAGGACCAGATGAGTACCAACTATACACCTTATCGTACACTTCAGGGTTGTACTGCGCTATAACCGCATCGCCTTCAGAGTGTGGGTCATCAATTATCAGTAGGTCAGCACCTTTACCCGTTACAGCACCGCTGATCCCGATAGCGAAGTAGTCCCCTCCCGCGTTTGTGTTCCATCGCCCCGCCGCTTTAGAGTCTGTTTGTAGCCCTACACCCGGAAATATGGACTGATACTCGTCCGACCCTACTAAGTTACGTACCTTACGACCAAAACCTACCGCAAGCTCTGCCGTATGCGAACACTGAATGACTTTCTTTTCTGGAAAGCGCCCTAAAAACCACGCAGGTAGCAAGTAAGAAGAGAACTCACTCTTAGTATGACGAGGACCTAAGTTAATAATCAGTCTTTTGCACTCACCATTAGCCACTCGTTCAAATTCTTTCGCTATACGCGCATGGTGCCGCCCATAAATAAAACTAGGCCACACTTCCTGCACAAAAGATAAGAAGCTTGTCTGTGCATCTGCCCTAGCCTTACGCTTTTTTAGCTCTTTTATAAGCTGCGCAAGGTGTATACGGTCAGATTCAGGTAAAGCTGCTAGTTTATCTTTCATCAACAATGCATTAGAGGGTTAAAATAAAGGGCAACAAGCCCTGCAACTAATACCGCCCAACTTATAATCGCTAAACGTACGTCATCTTCAGGCCTCATCATGCACTTCTCCTCGTAATTCTTCGTCAGTAATCTCTTGTGGGGCTTCTTTAACCTCTCTAGCAACTAAATCCCCTAGTGAGTATGTGGCTAATAAACTTGAAAGCTCTGTTTCTAACTCTTTTGTAGGCTTATCAGTCGTTGCTATTTCTATTTTGGTACTGAACAGCCCAATCTCTGACACCTTACCTAGCATCTCTAGGGCTTTTATAGCTAACTTAGGGTCATCACTTTCTGCCAATTCAAACATCTTAAAGATTAGATACTGCCGCATCTTGTTTGTTGCATTGGGGAGATTGTAGTCGAACCGTTTTAATAGTTTCTCAAGGGCTTTCGCGGCGCCGGATGTAGTAGGTGCAAGAGGTGCATCGGGCTGTTCAAGAAAAATGCTCAAGGCTTCGTTCTTTTCTTGGGCTGTAAATTCAGGGGGGAGTTTTGTATAAGGTACGCCGTTGTTCAGTAAGAATGATCTGTCGGCAAACACTTCTTGGGCTTGTAAAAAGGTGCTCTCAGCACTTCGCTCGGATGGAGCTAAAAGGGCTTCTAATTCTAGAATTGTTTCTAATTCAGGATCCATAATATACCAGTATGCGCAGAACTCAAAGGTTCAGATAATCTCTAGCCTATCATGGTTTTCTAAATTTTTGTAGAAAAATTTTTTTGCTTTGGCACTTATTTTAGTGACGGGGGGTGTTTTGGCGGGAGGGAGTGAAAATTGATAAGCTGTGCACAGCTTATCAAAAAATAAATTGGAGGTCAAGGGAAATTTGAATGGAGTACACTAAAAGGACTTGGAAGCTAGGTGTTAAGAGGGGCTTAGGGGGAATTAGGAAAATTGGGGAATTTAGAATTTGGTTGTGTGTAACATAGTATAGTACAAAATAGGGACTCCTAATTGAAAAGGGGGGTTGCCCACCCCGTACCCTTCGTAAGTCATTGATTTCTATAGAGTTTTATTAGTTTATTCTATTCCTTATAATATAGACCGTTAGAAACACAATGAAACAATAGTTGGCATAATGACACAAAGCTAGTAGAATGATTACCGTGTTCTAGCAAAACACAACAACTTAACTTTTCGGGTACACGTACCCAACCATCTTAATAGGTAAATCAAATGACTACTAACACTAACAAACAAACTGAAATATTAACTATGAAACTAACTGCTTTAAGCCTTATAGCCAATAGGCTGTTTGACAACAAGGATATAGAGTTGTTCAAAAAAGAATCGCTTGCCATTATGGCAACCAATCCCACCCGTGAAAGTATACGTAGCATTGCAAAAGGGCTATATACCGACCATAAAAGGGTTCAAGCCTTTGAATTGTCAACCATTTACTGTAATTGGTTAGATAGCAATGGAACACGCGCCAAAAACTTTGCTTCTTATTTAGAGGCTACTAGCACCATTGAAAAGGTGCGGTTGTTTAGTATTGAAGAGTTAGCCGTTAAAAAGGCGGCGTTTGTTAAGGCTGAAAAAGCAAGCAAGGCACTGATTGAGAAAGAAAAACAAGATAAAATTGACGCGTTAAAAACCGAAGTTTTGGGTACAAGTACCCAAGATGCTACACCAGCCACACCAGCCACACCAGCCACACCAGCCACACCAGCAAGTAAAAATACCATTGAGCAACCCGTAAAGGTTGCGCTTAAACCTGATTTAAAAATAGGTGATGCCAGTCAAAAAATGGTAGACGCGTCTTTAAATAGTTTGGTTAAGTATCTAAGCCTACCAGAACTGCTAGTTCTGGCAAAAGAAATAAACGTGTACGTGGATCGCGAAACAAAATAATTGGGTACAAGTACCCAAAGCCCCCGAAAGGGGGCTTTTTTTTGCCTAAAATTCAGCCACGCGCTGAATTTGATACCTGTTTCTTTTACTAAACTAAGCTATGCGATTTAAGCGAAGTAGCATGCCCTTTACGCGTCGATAATAAAAAAGTGCTACATTGCCCTAAATGAGCCTTAAATCGCTTTATAAAGAACATGCTAGTTGTCTGTAATGTGTATGCGTGATGGTGATGTTTAGCATAAGGATAGTGAGCAGGTGAGAAACTCGTGTAACAGAAAATAGGGCGCAATGCATTGACAATGAACAACTAAAATTCCTGTGAGCCCAGCAGCGGTGAGGGTTAGAAAAAAAAGGTCTTATTATTATTATTATTATTATAATATATATATAGAGAGGAAAGTTTTTCAAAATTTCTTCTTTTTCCCTGTGACACGTGTTGTACAGGGGAATATATGTTTTTTTACTTCTTTTTGTTCTTCCTCTCTCATAATTCCAAATCTTTAATAACACTAATTTTTGCCTTACCTACTCCGTCACAAGCCCGTTCTACGTGCCCTTAGAGAATTTTTACTTGTTCATTGTCAACGTATATCTTGATTTTTATGTGACACGTGTACTACAATTACAGCCTCAAAACAGCCCAAAAGGACAAACCTAATGCAACCTATAAAAAGAACAGCGCAATACTACTTAGGACTATCTGAAGCATCAAGACTAAACAGAATCCATGCAAATGAATATAGGCGATATAAATACGCTTTAAGTAAGCAAGCAGAGAGGGAAAACAAACAACTGCAAAAAAGACTGTCAGTGCAAGAACAGATAGAGAAAAGAGATAGGCGTAATGCAGTAATAGATGAACTAACAGCACTGGCTAACTATATATACACTAACCCCAACACTGGTAAAGAGACCCTACTACTTAAACATTACGTAAAGACGGCGATAGAAGATGCAATATCGGGTACACGTACCCAAGACAAAGAAAGGCGGCTGCAAGCACGAGCGCAACCACTAACGCAAGAGCAACTGAAGCACCACTTATACTACGACCCAGAGGAAGGCACATTTGAGTGGCAAACAGGCTCACTAGCAGGTAAAAGAGCAGGTAGAGTAGTAATGCCGCCAAATAAGCCTCCAAGTAAGCATACAAAACAGTCCAATGCAAAGGGTAAAGCAAAGGACAAGAGCAAACTACCACGCAAGCCGTCAAGGTTGTCAGGGTATCATATAGTGAGTGAGGAGGCGTATCTAACAGCACAAGCACAAGCACAAACCCAGAAAGGACGCCAAACGGACATATACCGACTGTTCTATGCAAAGAAAGCGCCACAAGGAGCGACAGACGAGCTAATAAGAGTGCCATACTACCTTAAGAAGAACAACCCATACGTACGCATAGTGCTGTTAGGGAAAGAATACACTGCCAATCAACTAGCATACCTTTATATGGGTGCAGGAGGCGACTGGAACTACACTCGCGGCATTGATAACGCATACAGGGTAAATACGACCGTAGCACCAGAGGGTCTGAAGCTATACGACCACAAGACCAACAAGCCCAGACGCAAGCCATGCATGGACGGCGACCCACTCAACTTAAGATGGGACAACATCAAGCCTGACGCTGTCAGTACGGCGACTATCACTAAAGACCCTACATTAAAGAAGCAGGTGCGTGCACGTGCGTGTAAGAGAGTGTATGGGTACACACGCAACATAAAGCATATTAAAGGGCAATGGGTGGTGCAAGGAGTGGTAGAGAGAGGCAAGATACCAGACTTTTATGCATGGAGTGAGGCTGATGCCATACGAGAGTTCGAGAAACGACTGAGCAAACTAAAAGGGTTCAAACAGAAGTTAAGGAACGGAGACATACTGGTAACGAGGAAAGCGGGAAGCTAAGAGGGAAGCTAAGAGGGAAACAGGTCTCTATGGGGAATCCCCATTCCCCTAAATAAAAGCTAATTAAATCAATGACTTGACACACACACTGGGAAAGGGCGTATAATATGTCCTGTAGTTTGATAAAAGATTCACCGCCTTAAGCGGTTGACTACTGAATCGGGTACAAGTACCCATAACAACAACTTAATAATAAATAGGAATAAGACGATGAATGAGCAACAAGCATTAGAACAATTAAAAGCTATATGTGATGAACATAAAGAGGACATAGAGAGCATGCACTTATATGCAGATAGACTGCTGTGCAAATTGCTTGAAGCTGAGTACCCCAACTTAGTAAAAGAATACAAAGCATTACCTAAATGGTATGCGTAGGAGAACATCATGCAATATAACGAGTTATCAGACGAGGCAAAGGAACGTGCCTTTGAGAGCTTTAAGAATAGGGAGCTATACGATAACCATTGGGCACATCACGTGCTCGAAGATTGGGTTGAGCGACTTGAAGATGTTGGTATTGATACTGAGGTGTATGACATGCATTGGAGTGGGTTCCATTCACAGGGAGATGGTGCTAGTTTTGAGGGCAGTATAAACCTAAAAAAGTTTCTTGAAGCCCACCCTGATGTAAGACAAAAACACATTGAGTTGTACATATCTACAGTACCGTTTGATACATTGTCAGACGACTATGCGGAGTACATGGTGCTCCTACGAAAAACACAGCACCGCCACTATTGCCATGAAAATACCATAACGCTTGATTGGGATATAGAAACTAACGATGTTGGAAAGTTTGATAAGGTGATGACCGATGCTGAGCCTGATATTGAACGGCAATGCAGGGACTACATGCGGCAACTGTACCGTGAGCTGGAGAACGCTTATGAGTATGAGTTCTCTATGGATAACTTCTTTGAAGGTGTGGAATACATGGACTTCGAAGAGGACGGGAGTCTGTCATGACTAAGGAAGAGCGTGTAAAGGTTATAGATGTGTTAATGGGTCGCATGATAACGAGTAATGATTACAATATTGAATGGTCTGACCTTAGGATTGACTTGTATAAAAGATTTTACCTACACAATTATAGCAATGAAAAACTGATAGCTGAGCTATTAAGAGTAGACGAAGATTAAATGTGTGACCTAAGCCGGGTAGGTGAATAAGCCCAGACGCCGTATATCTGTGAGTGGGCGTTTGAATTAACCGCAGAGGTATCAGGCAGGGCAGCCTATTAATATGTACGCTTTACCGCCTTGTGCTGATACACCCCAACCATTGGGTACAAGTACCCACCTTTTAATTTTGGAGAACATCATGACATCAAATACAAATACAAACGTAAAAAGCCTTTCATCATCAGCTATGCTGGTATCACTTAGCATCAGCCTGTGGACAGCTCGCAAGCTGGATAAGAAAGTATCTAATGATGTAGACATATCAAATAGTACGAGAACAAAAGCGGGCAACTACCACAAGAATCTGTTAGCAGGTGATGACTCACTTGCGGCAATCCAAAAGCTGGCAGGGCTTATCAGAACTTACCACATGACACAGACATCACCGTGGAACGACAATGGCGACCGCTTGCTGACTACTGCTCAGTTCTTTACTTATAAGAGTGAGATGGCACGACTTGAGAAGCAGTATTGGGGCTTAGTGAATGACTTTATTGCAGATTACAACTTAAGGGTAAGTGCGGCGGCGTTCCAGTTGGGCACGCTCTTTGATAGAGCTGAGTATCCTGATGCACAGGAGGTTATAAGCAAGTTCGGCTTTGTAGTACGGTACAACCCATTGCCAGAGTCAGGCGACTGGCGTATTGATATAGGTAACGAGGGGCTTAACGACCTTAAGGATCAATATGACATGATGTATCAGGCAAACATAGAGAAGGTACATGCTGACGCATACGACAGGTTACACAGGATACTTACCCAGCTTAGCTTTGGGTTGCGTACTAATGAGGACGGTAGTAAAGGCAAGATATACGATAGCGTGTTGGAGAACACACGTGAGCTGTGTGGGCTACTCACCCATTTCAATATCAAGGGCGACACTCAACTAGAGGCTATGCGTATTAAGTTAGAGGACAGCTTTACTGGCATTGATAGTAAAGACATTAAGGACTCAGATTATGTACGTGTTACCTTGAAGCGTGACGTAGACGCCATATTAGATTTGTTTTAATTAGGAGAAGAGTAATGGGATACCGTAGTGATGTAGCGTACACAATCGCGTTTAAAAATAAAGAGCACCGCATAAGATTCATGGCGGCTCAGGCACTAGATCCTGAGATTGATTTAAAGGAGTTTAATTTAGTAGATGACACGACTATTTTATTCTATCATTGGCGGGTCAAGTGGTATGACGAGTATGAGTTAGTGATAGCACATAAGCGGTTGCTCGAAGATGCTAAAGCACAGGGTTGTGCGTGGGCATTCTGTAGAGTAGGTGAGGAGATAGGAGATATAGATCAAGATGGTAAAGATGATGAAGGACAAGACATATATACAGTCGATATAGTGTTCCCAACACAGTCTATACACTTAGAAACAGAAGGCGAACCATACCCCATAGGGGAGACACTTGACACACCATGACACATAACGTGTAATATACCTGCAGTTGAAGTAAAGCATCGCTCCCTTAAGGGGCTGACATTTCGGGTACAAGTACCCATACCAAACAATTAGGATACGATAATGAAGAAGCCATATAGTTCAATCACTATGCAAGACACTATCAAACTTATCAGCTCAGTAGGTGAGCGGCTCACTGTCCTTGTACAGGGAGAGATGGGGATAGGCAAGTCATCTATACTTAAGACTCTATCAGAGTCCCACCCCAACCATATCCCATGCTACATAGACATCACTACTAAAGATGTGGGTGACTTCTTAGTTCCACAAATACGCTCAGTTAATGATGTCCCTGTCTGCTCGTTCATACCCAACGAAGAGTTTGGGTTTCACTTAGATAAACCCTTGATAGTTATGCTTGATGAGGTAGGTAAGGCATCTAAAGCTGTGATGAACGCTTGTCTACGACTGATGCTAGAACGTAAGCTCGGCATACATGCACTACCAGAGGGGTCAATAGTCTTTGCGACTACCAACTTAGCGGTTGAGGGTATAGGCGATAACATACCACCCCATGCACGTAATAGATTATGTGTAGTTAAGATGCGTAAACCAACTGCAGAGCAGTGGCGATGGGACTATGCACAGAACGCAGGGGTTGACCCTGTAGTAATAGCTACAGCTATAGAGTATCCAGCTATGCTGGCATCATTCGAGGACTATGAGCGCCCCGATATGAATGAGTACATCAATGACCCACGTGTACCAAGAGCGGCGTTCGTTACGCCACGTTCATTAGAGAAAGCATCTGACATACTTAAGATGTGCCGTGATATGCCTGAAGATGTACTGACCCACGCATTGTTTGGGGTTATCGGTGAGAGGGCTACGATGGATATGATGAATGTCTTGAAGTTAAGCAACACCATGCCAAGCTGGGCTGAAATCATCAACAACCCGACTACTACTGTAGTCCCACATAACGGTGCGTCCACCTGCTTGATAGTATCAAAGGCATTAAGTAACGTAGAAGATACTACCTTTGGTAGCTGGATGCAGTATATGGCACGACTGTCTAAAGAAGCACAGGCTCTGTTCGCTATGAGTGTTATGAGTAGTAAGTCTCCTAAGCGTAGCATAGCAGTTACTAATAGGGTCTTTACTGAGTGGGCTGTGAATAACGGCTACCTTTTTAATTAGTTATGGTATAATGGTTTTGTGGTCTAGGTATGCAAACCGAACACGCCTTCAGTAAGCGTTGACCACCCATTTTCACTGACCTTAACTGGAGGTATCATGTTAGACATCAAAGATTATTTATCCTATGACCCTGAGACTGGACTGTTTACTTGGGTAAGGAATACAGGTAGACAGAATAAACTAAATAAAATAGCAGGACATAAAGCTAAAAATGGGTACGTGTATATCCAATATAAAACTAAGAGGTACTTAGCTCATAGACTAGCATGGTACTTCTATCATGGGGTACCACCCCTATATTCTATAGACCATATTAATGAAGCTAAAGACGACAATAGAATATGCAATCTTAGATTAGATACTGACAAGGAGAACGGACAAAACAATAGTACTTGTAAAGGAATGAGCTGGAGTACGACTAGAGGTAAATGGCAAGCAGCCATATCAATAAAAGGTGTAAATAAGTTCTTAGGTTACTACGATACACCAGAGGAGGCACGAGATGTATATCTATGTGCTAAGAGAGAACATCACCCATTCTGGGTAGAGAGTAAATAAGGAACAGTTATCAGGCGTAGTACCAGCGTACTACATATAAGGCTTCGCCCCTGCCTTTACAGGGGCTGTATATTGGAGAATTAAAATGTCTAATTTAAGTGCAGAGGATAGGTTGACTCGTGCCCATATTTCATTGATGCAAGACAAGCGTACCCTAGCATACTCAGGGTTGTTAATGGTAGGTAAGATAGAGGTGAAAGATGACTGCCCTACAGCAAGTACCAATGGGCGTGATGTTACATATGGTAGGGCTTTCGTTGAGAGCCTTAAGGATAGTGAGTTACGGTTTCTTATACTACATGAGACCAAGCACAAGTTATATCAGCATCTATTTGTATGGCGTAAGATTCATGAGGAAGATGCTTGGTTAGCCAACCAAGCATGTGATTACGTTATCAACCTAGAGATACAAGACCTTAACAAGTGGGGCGACTTCCTTGTTATGCCAGAGGGAGGGTTAGTAGACGAGATGTATCGAGGGCTAGATAGCGGCGAGGTGTTCGCTAGGTTGAAGGAAGATAAGAAGAACGGTAAGGGCAACGGCGGTAAGCCACTGGACGAGCATGACTGGGACGGTGCTAAGAGTTTAGACGAGGCAGAGAAGGAGGCGTTAGCTAAGGAGATAGATAGTGCTGTACGTACTGGTGCACTGTTAGCAGGTAAGCAGGGGGGTGAGGTAGACCGTAGCTTTGATGCTGTGATGCAGTCTAAGGTTAATTGGGCTGAGCAGTTACGTGAGTTCGTATCGACAGTATGTGCAGGTAAGGGGGATAGCACATGGGCTAAGCCTAATAGACGTTGGTTACAGCATGATGTGTACATGCCTAGTCAAATCAGTGAGAGCATTGGTAGTATCTGTGTAGGTATAGATACATCAGGCAGTATACCAGGCGAAGATATTGCAAAAGCATTGGCAGAGTTAGTTAGTATATGTGATAATACAACTCCCGAAAAAGTAGATTTACTTTACTGGGATACAGAGGTTGCCGCTCACGAGCAGTATCGTGAAGAGAATTACAGTGGGTTACTCACATCTACCAAGCCTAAAGGTGGAGGGGGCTCTAGTTCCCTGTGTGTATTTGACTATGTAGAAAAAGATATGAAAAGTAATCCAGTTGTGTGTATACTTATAACAGACGGATGGATTGAGTATCCAAAAAATACTCCCCCTTATCCTGTTCTATGGGTAATGGTAGGCAATAAGACTACTGTACCTCCATTTGGTTCCACTATAAGGATAGACTAATGACCTACGAAGAAGCTATTAAAAAACTGCATTATGACCCTGAAACTGGAGCCTTTATATGGGTACATAAAATGGGTAGATGGGGGAGAATACCCGCTGGAAGTAGAGCAACATCAACAGATAGCCATGGGTACGACTATGTTCATGTTGGTAAAGTTAACTATAGGGCGCACAGATTAGCGTGGCTTGTTATGACAGGGGTATTTCCTACTTTACATATAGACCATATTAATGGGGTACGTAATGATAATAGATGGTGTAACCTGAGAGAAGCTACCCGTAGCCAGCAACAACAAAACCATAAGATTAATGTAAGAAATACTTCTGGATATACGGGGGTAACTTTAACTAGGTCTGGTAGCTATGCCGCAAGGATAAATGTACAAGGTAAAGCATACTGCTTAGGTACCTATAAAACAAAAGAAGAAGCTAGAGATGCTTACGTTAAGGCTAAGCTTGAGTTACATGACTTTAGGAGGGGTTAGATGACAATACGAATAGATTTAACTTCCAAGAAAGCTACTCATTTAGATAACGTGGTTCTGAAGGAGGGAGATGTCATATCGTTTAGTGATGTCTCTGAGCTAGACCCCCCAGTGCCAGAGAGGGTGGCACTACTTAAGTTAAGCCCTCATGGGGAGCATGTACAAGGTATTGGTATGCGGATAGACGAGTATACTTATGTGGTGAATCAGCTATGAACAAGATAGTTTGGTATAGCTTGGGAATAGTTGTAATCGTAGGACAAGTATTAATTATATTGGTAGATGTAGTAAAGGGTGTTCATTAAAAAATGGGGTTACGTATTTACCGTAACCCCTATGAACGCAAAACCAACCCAACCAATAACAATAAAAGGAAACACATTATGCAAGATAAAGATACCACAGATATGCAATACCGCAAAGATTATTATCAGCTCAATAGAGAAAAGTATAGGGCGAAAGCTTTAGAGTATTACCACAAGAATAAAGAGCGGCTTAACGAAAACAAACGTGCGTTAAAAATGGAGGAGGTACAAGCTCAAATGACTCTGAACCCGAAACCTGTTTCCTTTAAACCTGTCGAGCCCGCTCCAATCAAACGCAAAAGAGTGCCTAGACGTACCAAGCCTACGTATGTAGCACCACTTGAGGGGGATAACAATGCTTATACCATGATAGATATAGCCAAGATGATAGGTATAACATACGAGAGGCTACGTTCTAGGGTGGCAAAGGATAAGCGGTATATGATGCCAGCCCATATGTACACTAGGCTAGATGGCAGTAAGTTATATAACAAGGAAGAGATAGATGGCTGGCTCCCCTATATTGTAGACCTATTAGCATTTGACCCGTCAGCACATAAGAAAGCCCGCATAACATTATCAGGAGATGCAGTACACATAGTTAATTTCATGCGTAAGAATAAAAAAGTAATAGCTCACTGTGATAAAGAACGAACTAGATTGAGGGGTTTATGGTTAGACAGCTTGACTTCGCGTTGATGTTAAAAGTGTTGTACAAGAGAGGACACACTCTAGCTGATATAGCTAGAAAGACTGATACAGCTATGGGTACACTGAGTTGTGTTAAACAAGAAACTAAAGCCCCACCAGCAGGGTGGTTAGAAGGCATCGAGATGCTAGACTACTGGCTTAAGGCGACAGGCGAATCCCCACCACGTATAGGGGACTATATAGATGTAGGAGAATTTACAGATGAATGAGCATAAAGATTACCGAGTAACGGTACGAGTAAGGAATAACAATATACTTAAATTGATTGAGGCTAAAGGAGTAGCTGGGTATGTGGCGGCTAAGGAGGCGGGTATTTCATATTCTGTGTTAAGTGGGTATATCAATATGTCTGAATCTCCCTTAAACCCAAAAGGTATTGTAAAAGAAACAGCACAGAAGATATGCTCTTACTTTGGTAAAAGTCTTGATGAAGTGTGGTCGTTAGAGCAGCTTACCCCTATAGAGTCTAATACACGAGAACTTGAGTATTCTTACCATGAGCTAACACGACTTGAGAATATCTCTGACCCTATACTAAATCTTGAGAACGACCAATTAAAAGAGGTTATAGACTTTACCTTAGACACAAAACTAACCCCTAGAGAATCTAATGTATTAAAGTTAAGGTTTGGGTTTGAAGGAGACCCTCTATCATTAGAGCAGGTGGGAGACGTAATAGGAGTAACAAGAGAACGTGTAAGACAGATAGAAGCTAAGGCTCTTAGGAAGCTAAGACACCCTTCTAGATTTAATAGAGTTCGTGTTTGTTTGGGGGAGGACGAAGTTGACATGTCCCGCATTTGGAGTGCTACAAAAATAGCAGAAGAAAAAATAGCAGATGACTTAGCGTTTTTAGAATACAGAAGTAGTAAGGAGCTTGTAGATGAGGACTAAAGAAGGTGAGGTTAAAGATAAAGTTAAGAAGGCACTAATTGATGCAGATGTATGGCACTTCTTTCCAGCGGCTAATGGGTATGGCAGGTCAGCTATACCAGATATAATATGTTGTGTGCAGGGTAAGTTCTTAGCTATTGAGTGTAAGGCAAACGACTTAAAGCCTACGGCAATCCAACAACGTGAGCTAGATAGAATCATTCAGAGTGGTGGGGCTGGCATCTGCATAAACGCTACGAACGTAGATAAATTAGTTGAGCACTTGAGGAGAATGTCAAATGGTGAGGAAAATGTATGCGAAAGGTACAAGTAAGTTAGAAGGGCTGTGCTTTTGGTTGTTAGTAGGGGTGGTGTTCGTAGTAAGCAGTATCTTTATAGCTGTGTTTTTACCTATAACATTATTCGGAGAGCTGTTTAACCTTTGGGGGGATAAAAAATGAAACTACACCAAATGCAGTATCCACTGCCAACAACCAGTGCCAGATGTATGGGTACTAACTGCAACCAGAAGAACCTATGTCAGAGATA
Source organism: uncultured bacterium (assembly GCA_903880655.1). Taxonomy (GTDB): domain Bacteria; phylum Patescibacteriota; class Saccharimonadia; order Saccharimonadales; family CAIOMD01; genus CAIOMD01. The sequence continues at coordinate 30,015 of CAIRQE010000106.1, read as the reverse complement.
CCTGACCATTGAGATAGACACACAGAACTACGTGTGGCACATGGACGTAAAGAAAGAAATAGATGATGACGAGATATGTGACTTTTTTATTGAGTGGGGTGTGTGATGAGTAGAGAAAGAGAGTTGTTGAAAAAAGTATTAGCATTTTTAGAAACTGATGTTGAAAACGATTTTGGTTTTGGTTCTGATATTAAATACCTCCTAGCCCAACCTGAGCAAGAGCAAGAGCAAGAGCAAAAGCCTGTGGCTTGGTGTCAAATGGTTGAAGGGAAAGTGCAAGATTTATTAACTAGCTTTGAAATGAAAGACTGGCTTTATGATAAATCTTGGATACCTCTATACACAGCACCGCCAAAACGTGAGCCTTTGAGTGATGAAAAGCTAGAAATAATGTACAGCAAACACGCATTTGCAATGGATAAACAAGAGTATATGTGGGGGTTTAGAGATGCAGAAAAGCACACGGTGTTGGAGGTGGGGAATGAGTGATGTCTTGATAGAAAAACTTTTCTTTACAAGTTTGACACTTAATTTTGTTTTTGGACTAGGAGTATTGTTTTGTTACGATAAAAGATACGATAAATTAGGAAACCTATGTTTACATTTACTACCGTTGAACGGTGTTTTTATTTTGTTGGTAATGTTACTAAATGTGTGGATGCGATGAGTAAAGAGCTAAAAACACTAGGACTACAAGGATTTAAACAACGTGAGCTTCATACAGTTATATGGGCATTGAGAGAGTTTGCTGATGCAGCTGGTATAGAGATACATAACGGTATTAAAGAAAGATACGATGCCGAACGAAAAACTTACGGGATAAGCTTTAGATTTTATAAAGAGTCAAATGAAGAGAGTTTATTTACTGCTGATGTAGCTGCTAAGAAACTATTTAGAGTTTTAGGTTGGACAAATAAAGGAGAAGAGAAATGAGTGAACAGCAACCTGAAGCATGGATAATAGTTAATAAGGAAACAGGATATAGAACACAAGTATCTGATTTAACACCCTTTTTGTACCACAGGGAAATATTTGAAGTGATACCACTCTACACAGCACCGCCAAAACGTGAGCCTTTGAGTTTTGAAGATTTAAATACTATGTGGTGCGGAAATCCTATTGATTTTGCTAGACGTATAGAATCTATACACGGCATTGGAGATGAAATATGAGTTATACAACTTGGCGTAAAGAAATACTGGTAAGAATGATAGACAATGAAGATAAGGATATTAACAATTATGTCTGCACTTTAACCGAAGAAGAATTAGATATTGAATTTTATGATGGTTTAGGTATGCCAGAAGGATTACCGTTTACTCTTTGGACTACTTTGTATGTTTACTTTCCTGTAGTTCACGATGGATCAGAATGGTTAAGCAAACAGCAGAATCATTTTGGGGGCGGGTAGATACACAAGGAGCAGGGTGTTGGGAATGGCAAGGGAGTTTAAATAATATAGGGTACGGTACTGTGGCGTGGCATGGCAAGCTTTACACTGCTCATAGAGTAGCAGCATATCTTAAAGGGTTAGTAGATAGTATGTCAGCCCCAAAATCACATAGGGCAGTAACGCATGTACTACATAAGTGTGATAACAGGAAGTGCTGTAACCCAGACCATTTCTTTTTAGGGTCTTACAGGGATAACCAATTAGATGCTTATAAAAAGGGTAGGAGAGTTCAACCAAAAGGGGAAGAGCACGTAAACTCTAAGTTAAACAGGCTTCAGATAGATGACATTAGAACTAGGTATCGTATAGGAGAAGTGCAAACTGCTCTAGCTAGAGAGTTTAATGTATCTCAAATGTGTATTAGCTTAATCGTACGAGGGGAGACATACAAATGCAGTTGATGACATTAGATATAGAGTCGTTCTATTCTAAAACCTACAGCCTATCAAAGCTGACCACAGAAGAATATATAAATGGAGATGAGTTTGAAGTTATTGGAGTATCTATTAAGTTAGGTGATGCCCCTACCACATGGCATACAGGTAGTCGATTACAGATAACTAATATACTTAATAGATATAATTGGAACGACATTACTTTAGTAGCACACAACTGTTTCTTTGATGCATCTATCCTTAGCCTTTACTTTGGTATCTTTCCAGCTAGGTATATGGACACTCTATCTATGGCACGTGCTGTACATGGTATATCGGTAGGAGGTAGCTTAGCTAAGCTGGCAGAGCATTATGAGCTGGGGGTTAAGGGTACTGAGGTTGTTGATGCTATGGGTAAATACCGTAAAGACTTTACTAAGGAGGAGTTAGCTAGGTACGGCGAGTATTGTATTAACGACACAGAATTAACTTATAAGTTACTACAGAAACTAACACCCCACTTTAACTCGACAGAGCTAAGCCTAATAGACATGACCATTAGGATGGGTGCAGATGCCAAGCTGGAAGTAGATATGCTGTTACTACAAGCCCATCTTGACTACGTTTTGGATGAGAAAGAAAGGTTGCTATCGACTGTAGCGGCAGATAAGTCTGAGCTCATGAGTAACCCTAAGTTTGCTAAGTTGTTAGAGGATCATGGGGTAGAAGTACCTATGAAGGTATCACCTACTACAGGGGAGAACACCTACGCATTTGCTAAAACTGATGATGGGTTTAAAGCCCTACTAGAACATTCTAATCCTACAGTACAAGCTCTAGCACTAGCTAGGTTGGGGGTTAAGAGTACACTAGAAGAGACTCGAACAATTCGGTTTATGAATATAGCTAATAGAATGGGTAGCCTCCCTATCCCTCTAAAATACTATGGGGCGGCGACAGGTAGATGGGCTGCAGGTAGTGGGCAGAAGGTAAACTTTCAGAACTTACCTAGAGGGTCGATATTAAAAGAAGCCATCGTAGCCCCACAAGGGCAGGTAATAGTAGGTGCTGACTTATCAAACATCGAGCTACGTGTGGGTATGTGGGTGGCAGGTGAGATGAGTGCTTTGAAGTTACTAGGTGAAGGGGGTGATTTATATAAGGACTTTGCTAGTAAGGTGTTTGATGTGCCTTATGATGAGGTAACTAAAGATCAGAGGTTTATTGGTAAGACATCGCAGTTAAGTTTAATCTTTGGGGTTGGGGCGGCAAAGCTACGAGCGGCTGTGAAGGCGGGGTCAGGGAAGGACTTACCCAATGCACAAGAGATTGTGGACTTATATAGATCGACTTACACAGGTGTTACTGGTCTGTGGAGTAAGTGTGGTGATGCTATTAAGGCTATGGCACTTAACAGTAATTTTACTTTTGGCAATAACGACATATTCGCTGTTGAGGGTACGAAAGGTATTAAGTTTCCTTCAGGCATGTACATGCAGTACCCTGAGTTGGCTCATGAAGTTAATAAAGAGACAGGAGAACGAGGATATAAATATAAACTTAGAAATGGTTATGATAGACTATACGGCGGTAAATTAACGAACAATCTAGTGCAGGGTACAGCCCGATGCATTATGTCAGAAGCTATGGTAAGAGTGAATAAACGGTATCCTATTGTACTGACTATTCATGATGCTTTATATATCCTAGCTCCAGAAGATGAGGCTCAAGAGGCTTTAGATTTTCTGATAGAAGAGATGACTAAAACACCCCTTTGGATGGCTGGGCTACCCCTAGATGCTGAAGGCAAGTATGGTAAAAGTTTAGCAGAGTGTTAGTGATGGCGAACAAAACAAGTAACAAAAATAGAAAGAAAAAACCTAATCCTTTTAGAGCGAGAGAGAACTATGGCTGACATTGCAGATAAAGCCAACGAACAAGCCCAGTTAATACTGGAGAAACAAATAGCATTACAACGTGGCAAGCCACTGGATATATACCAGAACAAGTCTAATAGATGTTGGTTCTGTGACGATGATGTAGTTGATGGTAGACGGTGGTGTGATGAGCAGTGTCGTGATGACTATGAACGTGAGGTAGGGAATGAGTGAAATGGGCTGACCTTGTATTCCCCCCGATAAATTTATGGAGCTACCCTAATATGATAAACGAAGAATCAAATGTAAAACCTGTATGGAAACCTAAAGAAGTTCCAGCTGACCCTATTAATAACCTAAGCCACTACTCTCATGAACCTAAGAAACTTCCAGCTGATGCAATGCAAGTAGGAGGAGATCACTATAAAAAAATGGGTATTCAACCTTGGGAGCTTATGGAAGTTGCTTTAAGTAAAGAGGAATTTATAGGCTATCTTAAAGGGTGTGTTATTAAATATGCAATGCGTGATGGTAAAAAAGAAAACGCCCCTGATGATGCGGACAAAGCTAGGCACTACATGGCTAAACTCGCTGAGGTAAAAAGAGGTGTTTAAAAGAATTAAAGGGTGGTTTTGCCCACCGCACGTGTGTAGACACTTCAAGCGCTACTATGGATTGAAGATACAAGTATGTTGTGAGTGTAACAGAGAATACCCCTATAACGATATTGAGATAAGGCATCAAAGATGAAAAGTGGATTAGGATTTGATGATAGTGGTGAGAATGAGTGTGATGTATGTAGCACAGATTTTACTGATGATGAAGGTGGGATTACAGAATACTTTGGTATCTTGCCAGTAGCGTTTTGTCCTGACTGCTTGAGTAGCATGTGCGACATGGTTAGTCAGCTTATGGGTTGGGGTGAGGAAGAGGACGAATGAAAGCACCTAGTTTCTCATACAGTTCATTAAGCCAATTTATTACATGCCCAAAACAATATAGCGCACATAAGGTAGAGAAATATGTTCCACATACGGACACAGAAGCTACTATTTATGGGCGTGATGTCCATTTAGCAGCAGAACACTATATAGGATCAGGCACCCCGTTGCCTGAGAAGTACAACTATATTAAGGGCTATCTTGATACATTAAATAATATCAAGGGCGATAAGTTCTGTGAGCTTGAACTGGGCATTAAGTTAGAAGGTGGCGAGTATAGCCTATGTGATTTTGAGGCGAAGGACAGATACTGGCGTGGGATTGCTGACTTAGTAATTGTAGACGAAGCGGCAGGTAAGGCGTATATTGTGGATTACAAGACAGGTAAATCTGCCAAGTATGCGGATACCAAGCAACTTGCACTACTAGCGGCGGCTGTATTTTTAAAGTACCCAGCAGTTAAAACTATTAAAGGTATGCTGTTATTTGTAGTGTCCCAAGAAGTAGTGAAAGCTGAGTACACGTATGACAGGCGCTTTGAGATATTTGATAACCTGAAAGAAGTTTTAATGCAACGTGAAGTAGCATACGAAACAGGTATCTTCAATACTAAACCTAATGGGCTTTGTCGGCAGTGGTGTCAAGCAGTTAGGTGTGTACATAATGGGGGGTATGATGGCGATAAGTAGAGCTGAGTTATTAAAAGAGTTGTTGCCTAATATAAATAGGCTGTTAAAAGATGCACATGAAGAGCGATTAATAGACCAGATAATGTTAGATGACTTAAAGAAAGCAGAGGAGTTAAAAGATGGCATACAAGAACAAAGCTGATAGAAACGTAGCACGTGAAGTAGAGCTGGAGAAGAAGCGTCCCGGAGCTCATGAGGCTAGGATGGAAAGGCAACGTGCGAGACGGGCGGCAGACAAAGCGGGTATAGACAGAACGGGTAAGGACATAGACCACATACATGGTACAAAGGCAGGTAATGGGAAAGCTAACTTGAGACTTAGAACACCATCACAAAACCGATCTTTTACCCGCAACTCTGACCACACTGTAAAGATCAATGAGCCTAAAAAGAAAAAATGAAAATATCTGTAAAATCTGTGCGGGTAATGGCGGCAGATGCTGGTTTACCCGATACTTTAATTGATAGGCATTTAGACGCGTTATGTGGAATGGCATTACGCCTTAGAGCAGCAGAACGAAAACTATGCCAGAATAAAATACGTGGGTGGTATAGTGATCGAAACTTGAACAAGGCGCAGTTATTTGATATACTAGACGACTAAATAGAAGAAACGAGTCGCTCCCTTAAGGAGCTGAATGAGGTATGCAATGCAAATAGATGTAATAAACGACAAGATACTGTCGATAAAAACGGACGACCCCGACAGTATTCTGTCGGTAATAGAAAGAAGTAAGCAGGTAGCTGAGGATGAAGTCTGGGTGAATTTTGGTTTGGGTGAAACATATATCCTAAACAACCTGAAGATACCAAACGTGCCATCACCTATCCGAACTCAATATAAATGGACAGGCATGTACAAACCGTTTGAGCATCAACGGGTAACGGCAGAGTTCTTAACTCTGAACAAAAAGGCTTTCTGTTTATCTGAGATGGGTACAGGTAAAACTAACTCTGTAATATGGGCGGCAGACTATCTAATGAATCTAGGCGTGGTAAGACGTATGCTAGTAATCTGCCCACTATCTATTATGGACGCCGCATGGCGTAGGGATTTATTTAGGACAACTATGCACAGGTCTGTAGAGATAGCACATGGGAGTCGTGAGAAGCGAGCCGCGATTATAAGCGGCAGTGCTGAGATAGTCATCATTAACTACGATGGTGTAGAGATAGTAGAGAAAGAGATAGATGCAGGTGGGTTTGACCTGATTGTAGTAGATGAGGCAACACACCTTAAGAACGTAGCCACTAAGAGATGGAAGACACTGAATAAATTAATTAAGGATGATACATGGTTGTGGTTGCTGACAGGTACACCTGCGGCACAGTCTCCAGTAGATGCGTATGGGTTGGCTAAGATAATGAACCCTAAAAGTGTACCTAGAGCGTTTAATGCTTTTAGAGACTTAGTACAGATACGCCAGTCTATGTTTGTATTTAAGAACCGACCTGAAGCTGAAGAGATAGTACATAGCATCCTACAACCTGCTATACGTTACACAAAGGAAGAGTGCTTAGACTTACCAGAGTTAGTTTATCAGACTAGAGACGTACCATTATCTGCACAGCAGGAGAAGTATTATAAGTTGCTCAAGAAAGAGATGCTTATGCAAGCAGGAGGTGAGGAGATATCAGCGGCGAACGCAGCGGTGGCTCTAAATAAGTTACTGCAGTTATCAGCAGGGGCTGTGTATTCAGATACAGGAGAGATAATAGAGTTTGATGTTAAGCACCGATCCAATGAGCTACTAAGTATTATAGACGAGACACCACATAAGGTAATCGTGTTCGTTATGTTTAGACATACTATCGAGTTAGTTCAGAAAGTATTACAGGGTGAGGGGCACACTGTAGATATAGTACATGGTGGCATAAGTGTGGGTAAGAGGGCGGAGCTATTCAATCAGTTTCAAACTAGCAAAGACCCTCGCATACTGGTCATCCAGCCGCAAGCGGCAGCGCATGGTGTTACTTTACATGCGGCTAATACAATTATCTGGTGGGGTATGACCTTATCATTAGAAACATATATGCAAGCTAACGCTCGCATACACAGAGCAGGGCAGGTTAATAAGTGCAATGTTGTGCATTTAATAGGTAGTCCAGTAGAGAAGAAGGTACTTCACGTACTTGAGAACAAAGGTGCTTCACAAACGAAGCTGTTAGATTTATTTAAAGAGGTAATACAATGATTAGAGAAGACATAATTAGTGAGTTCATAGAAGAACTAGAAAGAGATGAGAGGGCTGAGATTGAAGCTGAGATTGCTACAGATGAGGAGTTTGAGGGGGAGGAAGATGGTGAGGATGACGATGGGGTGCATGTCCTTGTAAAAATAGTAGAAAGCAAATTAGGCGTAAGTCTTATGGTGGCGAAGGATGAACCAAACGGAGAGTATTTTATGAATTTCTTGGATACGATTTATAGAACATCTGCATTTGAAGCGATTGAATTACTAATTAGGACTTGTGAAAAACATGAGAGAGGCGTACTCGCTAAAGAGATACGTGCCTTTTTAGAATCTCCCCAAATTCTACACTAGGAGAAAACTATGAAAAGTATTATGTTTTTAATGTTGTTAGCACCAACAGTATCTATAGCGGCGGCTCTTATACTAACTCCGGGGCAAGCTATGAAAGCGGTTATACCTACAGCTAATGGGTATGCTATAGCTGACATGGGCGGTGAAGGGGTTACACAAGTTATGGATGTAGGTGGCATGACAGCTATCGTAGGACCAAACGCACCAGCAACATTCATAATTCCAGATGCTGGTAGTGCAACACCTGAGATGCTTATACCCCTTCCGGGGACTGATATAGGCTTACCTGTAGAATAGGAGACAGAAATGAACGCAGAACAACTAGTAACAATATACATAAAAATGCGCGATGCACGAGTAAAGCTCCAAAGAGAGTTTGATGAAGCAGATGGAAGGATAAAGGAGCAACAAGAGCAAGTTACACAAGCCTTATTAGAAATGTGTAAAGAGACTGGAGCTGAAGGATTACGTACACCTGCAGGTAGTGTGTTTAAAACCATTAAGACTAGATACTGGACATCGGATTGGGGCAGTATGAAACAGTTTATTAAAGATCACGACGCATTAGATTTAATGGAGCAACGAGTACACCAAACCAATATGAAACACTTTTTAGAAGAAAACCCAAACCTCATGCCTCCCGGTATGAACGTAGATAGCCGTTATAGCATTACTGTAAGGAGAAAATAATATGATTGATGAAGAAACCGATCAAGTTTACTTGACGGGAAAAGAAGTTAGTAAGATACTAGGCCTCTCTCGCAGTTCCCTACACCGATTAAGACAGTCAGGTGCCCTTGAAACATACTTCATGGGAGGAAAGAGTGTCCTCTTCAGAGAAGACAATGTCAGAGACCTATTAACCAAAAGAACTACAATAACCAAACAACCAACCGAGGAAATTTAAATGAGCAACGAATTAAGTATTTTTAAAAACGGCGGTGCAGTTCCAGCACACTTCAGAAACACAGAGTTAAGTGCAACTACTAAAGCTCTTATGGGGGGTACTAGCTCTAGACGTATCTCTATCAAGGGTAATATCTTCCGTATGGTAGTGGGTGGGCAAGAGATTGCTAAGAATGAAGATCGCGCAATGAACATCATCATTGCGGCGGCGGCTCCTAAAACATCAAGACAGTATTACTCGGCAACGTATCAAGAGGGTGTAGTTACTGCACCTGTATGCTGGAGTAATGACGGGGAACGCCCTGATAGAAGCAGTGAAGCACCACAGTCTGTGAGCTGTGCAACATGCCCACAGAACATTCAAGGTTCAGCAAAACAAGGTAATGGTAGAGCTTGCCGATATACGCATAGACTGGCAGTTTTGTTAGAGAATGATGCAGTTAGTGGTGAGTTGTATGAACTGTCTTTAGCGGCTACTTCTCTATTCGGTAAAGGTGAGAACAACAAAATGCCTTTATTCCAGTATGCTAAATTGCTAGGAGCAAATGGGCTTAACATCACAGACGTAGTTACTGAGATGCGCTTTGATACTGACTCTGCTACACCTAAGATGGTATTTAGAGCGGTACGTGCTTTAGATATCCCAGAGCTAGAAGCTATTAAGAAACATGGGGAATCCCCAGAAGCTAAACTTGCAGTTACTATGTCTTTCCAACCACCTGCGGCGAGGTCTTCAGAGCCTGAAGAACTTACATTTGTACAGAAACCCGCACCTGCTCCTACACCTGAAGCGACAGTAGAACCTACTGTTAGGGAAAAGAAACCAGCGGCGGCACCAGCCTCTATGGAATCGGTATTAGCTGAATGGGCTGATTAACCTACTCTCCTGTGCTTACGGGGCGGATAATACCGCCCCTTTTTTTCCCCGTAAATTCAGGTATGTGCCATGAATAGGCTAGATTTTTTAAACACTGTTTTACCGTCTCAGGGGGTGTACTGTGTAGCTGCTATGCAAAAAGGTAAAGCGTGGCAGGTATTTTTTGACTCCATAGAGGCTATAGATAAGTGGGCTGAAGAGCAACCACCGCAAGGGAGAGATGCGTATTTTTCTCCTTCAACATATAACAACAACAAAAGTAGAAACACAAAGAACGCTAAAGAATTTAAAAACTTATTTATTGATTTAGATATAGGTAAGAATACAGATTACCCTACTCAACATGATGGGTTAGTTGCTTTAAAGAATTTTGCAGCGGCGTTAAAGCTCCCTGCTCCCACTATCGTATCGTCTGGCTATGGGTTGCACATCTACTGGACTTTTACTGAGGCTGTAGGTTATGACATTTGGAAGCCTCTAGCTAACTCCCTTAAAGAACGTATTATGTCCTCGGAGTTTAGTGTAAAGGATTTAGGGATAACGACAGATGCAGTTAGAATTTTAAGACTCCCCAGCACTATTAATTTCAAAGGTGGTCTGGAAGCTGATGTAACACTCTTAAAGCTGAGCCCGCCAAACCCAGTAGAGATGTTTAAGCAGTTACTAAGTACAGGTGATCTATCTCCTGTAGCTATGATGGAGTTGTCAGGCTCAGGGTCTATATCAGGTAATGGGTTAAATGACACTACAAGAGCATTACTTGGCAATACGGTTTACAAGTTTTCACGCATCATGGAGAAGAGTTTAGAGGGCAAAGGATGTGCACATTTAGCCTACATATTTAATAACCCTGATGACATAACGGAACCTCATTGGAGAGCTGGACTATCTATTGCTCAATACTGCACTGATAGGGAGACAGCTATACACAACCTGTCTAATAAACATGCTGAATACAATCCTGTTGAAACAGAGATAAAAGCTACGAAATGTGAAGCTCCACAACTATGCAAGACGTTTAGACCTTTTAATGAGTCTTTATGTGATGGGTGTTCTTTTTGGGGTAAGATACGCACCCCTATAGTGTTAGGTAAAGAGATACTAGAAGCTACACCTACTGAGAATATAGTAACTGCGGTTAGCCCTGACTTGGGTGTGGTTGATATAGAGATACCAGAATACCCTTTCCCTTACTTCAGAGGACCGAAAGGTGGTGTATATGTCAAGAAGCCGCTAGACGATGTAGAGGAAGGAGAAGATGATAAGAACCTCGTGTATGAGAACGACTTATATGTAGTGGGTAGACGTACTGATCCTGATGCAGGGGAAGTTATCCACATGAGACTTATTAGACCCCATGATGGGGTTAGTGATTTTACAGCACCTCTTGCTACGGTAACAGCAGGGGATAAATGCAGAGATATGTTATCACAGCGTGGTGTCGCCGCAGGTAGCAATCAGATGAGAAATCTAATGAGCTATTTGGTGATATGGACTAAACATTTACAGAATACATCTAAGGCGGAATTAGTGAGAGTACAATTTGGTTGGAATGATAGTGACAGATCTTTTGTTATAGGTACACGGGAGCTCACAAAAGACGCTCCTCCTAAGTATAGCCCTCCATCGGCGGCTACTGAAAACATAGTGCACATATACTCTAAGGCAGGGACCTTAGACGAGTGGAAAAAGGTAGCGAATTGCTATGCATTGGAAGGTAATGAGGTAAGGGCTTTTGCTTTGTTCCTTAGCTTAGGCGCACCGATGTTTAAGTTTTTCTCTTTAGGCGGTGCTATTGTGCACTTAACTAATGCATCTTCTGGGGTAGGTAAATCGACTGTTCAAAAGGTAGCTAATAGTGTTTGGGGACATCCTGATTTAGCAATGCTGGTGAGAGATGATACAGTGCAGTCTAAGTACCATCGTATGGGTGTAGTGCAGAATATGATTCTGTGTATGGATGAGCTTACTAATTTACACCCTACCGAAGTAAGTAACTTGGCATTTGGTGTTACTAATGGGCGTGGTAAAAACAGGCTACAAGCATCAGCTAACTCAGAGCGAGTGAACAACACAACATGGTCTCTACCTTGCATCACCTCTGGGAACAACAGTTTGCACGAAGTATTACAGACAGATAAAGCTGATCCAGAAGGCGAGCTGTTGCGTGTGTTGGAGATAGAGGTAGTCCGTAGTGATAGTATGACTAAGCAAGAGACTGACCAGATATTCTCTAGAGACATGATAAAAAACTACGGACATGCTGGCGAGGTAATGATGCAGTATGTACTAGATAACTATGATGACTGCATTAAAGACTTGGAGCTTATACAAATAGAGTTTGATAAGGCGGCAGGGCTTGGACAGCCTGACAGATACTACTCAGCATTATGTGCAACAGCTCTATGGGGCGGTAAGGTAGCAAACGATTTAGGGTTAGTAGATATCCCAGTTAAACCTGTGTTTGATCGTATGGTTAAGCAGTTAAATAGGAAAGCACAGATACCTGCTGAGTCTTCTCTTGAAAGATCGAGTGCGTTCTTAGGTACATTCTTATCTGAGCATATACAGAATCAACTGGTTATAAACCAAAAAGCACCGACTATAGAGGGTATGATGACACTGCCGATAGAATCACCTCGCGGCGCACTGATCGTTAGGAGGGAGCCTGATGTACAACGAGCCTATATTATATCTTCGGTGTTAAAATCATGGTGTGCTAAGAAGCAGATATCGTATAGTTGTATGACAGACGACTTATCTAAAATGGGGATTCTCTTAGATATATCCAGAGTACGGATGTCAGCAGGTACGCCACAAGACAGCCCTGCAGTATTAGCATTAGTATTAGACGCATCAAAAATCCAGTAAAAAAGAGGGGGCATAACGCCCCCTTCCTTATATGTCTAAGTCAAACCGCTTACCAACAACCAGTGCTTTATGTGCTAGGTTGTTGATCCTATCTTGAACTACCCTAATACGCTTAGCTTTTTCTGCAGGGGACACTTCTGTATCCTTCATAGCTTTAATACGTTTAATATTATGCTGCATAGCACTGATGCTTGTGCCTATATCCTGAAGAGCAGGAGATGCTTTAAACTGTTTTAGCTTATCGGGGTCGTTCTTAATAGCATCAACAGTTTCTCTATCCCCCATTTTATTAGCCGCCATTACAGCGTTGTGTATTTGAGATGCAGTTTTAGACATATCATAATACTCACTAAGAGCACGATCTTTACCCGGAGCTGTAAACACTCCTTTTAGCATTGGCATCTCTCCCCATGTTTTCTCAGGAGCTGAAACACCTTTGTTTAAATAGGCATCAGATAACGCAGCTGACATAGCCCAAGCCTCTGTAAACCACCCACGACCTAGATGCTCTATGTTGTCAGGAGATAGGGGTAGTGCCTCTCCTAATAGTTTAGCTAAGTTAGAAGCATGGGCTGTGCGTTGTTCCATAGGCAACCTACTCTCTGAAAAGTTCTCAATAGTATTGCCAGTATGAATATCATAGTTAGTAGCTACCTCTGCCACAGGTTTTATTATTTGTGGTAGTGGGAATGAAGGCGCTAATAAACCCAAAGCCGCTTTCTTTAATTCTTTCTCAGCTTGAGCAGGAGATAGTGTACCACTGTTCAAACGTACTATAAGTTCTGGTATAACTTTAAAGAAGAACCCAGCTTCAAAAGGAATAGGAACTTTAAAGAAAGGTTTATCTTTATCCCCTGTAGGAACTAGCCAGCTATTGACCCAATCAGGAGATTTTATGTACTCCTCGTCATCCTGTAAAGCTAGAGCATACGACATAGATATAGTAGTAAGTATAGCTGCATTGGTATAGAAGTGCTTCCTAGCTTGTGCCGCTTCTTCTTTATTCAAGTTGCCGTACTTACCCGGAAATGCAGCTCTAGCAAGGGTGTCCATACCATTTAATTGTGCAGAGAAGAACGGAACAGTAGCACGTATAGCAGCTAGGGATTGTGCATTACCACGTTTAGAGAAGTTGATTATCTCTCTAGCTCGCATAGCGGCGTAGTCTTCTGCATGTTGTCCTGTCATTCCTTTTTTCTCAGCATCTTTCATAGCTTTGTCGTAGACAGCAACACGAGTTGCAGCATCAGAAGATTCATGAACATGCATAATCCAGTCTTTTGCTTTCCTTCCTGTTCCTCTTTTAGTTGCCGCTGCTTTTACAAACTGAGCTGGATCTGTTAATGAGTCAACTGCACCTACTACACCGTGTCTTTTTAAAGTCTCGTAGCTTTTAGAAGTACCTGACAGTATCTCTGCCATAGCTTTTAAAGAATGGAACGGTGTGATAAACCCAGTCTGTGATACCAAGTTAGCCATCATAGGATCACGAATAAGCTGACGATACCAATACACAGGGTTAATTAATGTAGCCCCTCTAAAAACTTTAGTGTAGTGCTGAGCAACTTTGGAAAAGGCTCCTAGAACAGGTATCGCTGTTTGAAACGCTTCATACGCAAGTGGGTCGTCTACGTGAACATAAACTTTTTTCCCATCCTCTCTAAACATAACCGCTTGCGGATCATCAGGGCCTGATAGCTTAGCACCACCTAGTGCAGTTAATTGTTTAGCGGCTATCTTTCTATACTGATTTTGAGCTGCTGCACCTGCCATAAATGCAAAGTGCTTTACTAAGTTCTCACCGACATTCACATCATGCAACCCACCTAGACGAGCTTTAACTTCTCCTAATGATTTAGCACCGCTCTTTAATACTTGTACATATTTTGAAGGGTCTTCTAGTAGATCATCTATACTCTTATATAGTGGGATATATGCAGGGTTGCTACGCCAGTTATCAGCCATGTCTGGAGTTATAAGTCCTGTCTCTTCCCATAGATCTACAGACTTGCGTAGGGCTGCATATATGTCAGCCATAATAGGTTCTATCCTATCATCATTAGCTAGTAACTCTTTAGTAAGATCAATCTGTTCTTGGTTTACTCGCTTCTCAGTACCTTCACCAACTTTCTTACCTACTCTATTGAGTATTCTAGAAGCCTCACTTTTTAGCCCAGCAATGTGCCTAGTGATTTTTGCATGCTCAGTTTTACCACTAACTGTTTTAGCTAGAGTTTCTAACTTCCTAGCATAGGCTTTATATTTTTTAGCTAGGGCACGTTGCTCCGCATCATGTTTTAAGTTTGACTCTCCAGCCAGTACACGCATTGCCGAGAAGAAAGTCTTACGAGAGTCTGCATAGCCTAGGTCATCAATACGTTTGAAAATCTCATTCAGTGCTAACTCTGAATCATCTGTAGACATCAAGCCGCCATCTTTACCAAGTACTAAATACCCTTTCTCAAAACTTGTACGTACTAAGTTATATAGCTGTTGGTTCTTACTGTGAATTAAATCAGCACGAAGCTCACCATTCGTATCCATAGAAGGTAGAGAGGACAAAGCTTTACTCAGCCCTGCACTAGAATCTACCCAGCTCTTTCTTAAGTCGGTAAGAGTAGAGTGCTTTTTAACAGTCTCAAACCCTTCTTTAACCGAATCTAATGGTTTCTTATCTGAAGTCTTAACAAGGTTTTCATCAGCAATAGCTTTACCCAGATCCTTAGCGGCTTTGCTTGGACCGGAAGGAGGTGCAGCGTATATAATTCCTTTCGTACGCTCAGCTAACATTTTTTTAGATGTGTAATCGGTGTCTATATTTTTTAGTACATGGTCTATGGCCTTTAATACAGGAGCATTAGAATTAAGCCCTAACGCATGTTTAATATGTTCGTAGGCTTCTTTTAACCATTGCTTTAGTTTAGCTATAAAATTAGCATCAGCCCCATACTTACCTTGCATAATATCTGTAGCATTAACTGCCCAAAACTCAGAGGCGTTTAGATGGTGGTATAATTCATCTCTACCTTTTTTTAACTTCATTAAGGCATCTCTAGCTGCTTTAGGTTCCCCTAATAGAACGGCATCATAGTAATCTACTACAGATTTATCAGCCTTGTTCTTTATAGCTTTTTCTCTAGCGTCTACAGTTTGTTTTAACCACGCTCTTCTAATCCCTTTTTGTATTTGTTCAGGCATTGCACGTTCTAAGTGATGCAGTATTTCATGAACAGCAGTTGTATCTTTGTTATGCCCTTTAAATAGAGTTACTACTTGGTTTAGAGGAGTGTAATTACCTGCAGTCTCTTCTTTACCTTCAGGAGTCGCTTTAATAGATATACCTAGATTTTCTAGCGCATTAGGGTTTTTCTTTATAAACCACTCTGCAAAATCATGTTCTTCCTGAGATACATCTCCTTTTCTTAATGCGTTTAGTAGTTTCTCCCTTACGTAGTCAGCACCTCTAGCTCTAGGGTTTCTTTTAAATGCAGCTTCTGCATGTCTGACACGTTCTTCATCAGTAATCTGTTCAGACCGTCTTATAAAATCTTCTTGTGATATCTTTCCAGCTTCTAGTAGGGCGTGTGCTTTTTTCCTAGCCGCAAATAATTGAATTTTTTTCTCAGGAATATCAAATACTTTTAACTCTTCAGCTTTTTCTTTTTTAATAGTTCTATCTATCGCTTTAGATACAACAGCTTCTTGGCTTGATAAAGACTCGTACTTAAGCTCGTCTGTTATAGGAGTCTTTGATTGGCCGTACTCTTTATTATATTCATCAACATAATCTGGATGGTGCTTTCTCCATAACCCTGTCTCTGCAGCTTTAAATAATTTGGACGCACTATCACCAAATCCTAATTTATCAATGACATGAAGAGCACCTTCTTCTGAGGGGTTTATTAGCGAGTCATATAATGTTTTATTTAGTTCTTTAGAACCATATTTGTTATTTAACAAGTCTGATAAATTATTTTCAACTTTATTAAAATGAGCTAGTGGAACTGGGATTCCTGATTTATCACGACCAGTAAAGGTCACATTACCTTTAACATAATCTACCGATACTCGTCCTTTATTCGCAGTTTCAAGATCTAACCTCTCTCCTCTATCTTGCGTAGATATAGCTTTTATATTATGAGTTTGTGCAGGGTTATTTGAAGTTATGTATATACCACGACCTGCAGTATCTATACTTGCTTCCCCTTTATCTGTTACGTGTTTATAGTGTTCGGCGTACGTGTCATCTCTAGGTACATATGAAACGTCTTCTACAGTAGCTGCTTCTGTTATAGGCTCAGGTTTTTTAACTTTAACTTTAACTTTAGTTTTAACTATAGGCTCAGGTTTTTTAACTTCAACTATAGGCTCAGGTTTTTTAACTTCAACTTCAGGCTCAATAATATCTTCAGGATGAGCAGTTTGTATACCTTGCAGTTCTTGTGTTATCTGAGCACCTAATGCTTTCTTACGTTCAACAGCCGCCCTTATATCTTCAGGTGTACGTTTAGTAGCTTTAGCTACCACTGCTTTTAACCCTGTTGCAGGAGGTGTTTCTAGTTTCTCTCGCTCAGCTACTTTTTGTACTCTTTCAACTCTAGCTGTTTCTGCAACTGCTTTCTTAGCTTGCTTAGCTTGGGTATGGGCTTTTTGTAGACTATCCCATAATAGAGGATCACTAGTTCTTAGGGCATTGTTAAGATCTTTAACAGCATCATCGGCTTCATCTAAAGTACCGTTAACAATATGCTCTTTATAGCGTTTCTGTACTGCATTTAACCCTTTTACTGGTTTTTCAGTAGGCGCTTTTACTTCTGGCACTTTTACTTTAGGTACTTTTATACCTTGTGGCAGGGCTACTTCAGGTGCTACTTCTTTTTCTTCAACGCCTTTTTGAGCAATGGGCTCCCCTTGTCTGCTTGGTTCCACTCCTTCGCCAGCTTGGGGGATATTTTCAACTGCTTGGCCTTCTTGGGGTTGTGTGCCGCCATCGCGAACAATCGGGCTTGGGCTGGGGATTTGCTGGGCATTTTGTATCTCCGGTGTAGGTATAGGTTGTCCTTGTTTTACTGCTTCCATACGTTGGTCTAAGACAGACCACTGATCGCCGCTTATTTTTTTATTAGTGCTAAGAGGTGCAAGAGCCCTATCAATAGCATCGTGCTGTTCAGGGTTGTTTATATCTAATCCTTGAGATGCTATTCGTTTATATACTGCACTTGATTCAGGTAGCCCTAATGTTTCTGTCAGCCATGTAGGTTCAGTCTTTACAGGTTTTTCTTTCTTAGCTTTTACAGTAGGCTCAGGCACTACTTCTTCAACCGCTGGTGCTCCTGCCACTACTTGTTCTGCCGCTGGGGCTCCTGCCACTACTTCTTCAACCGCTGGTGCCTGTTTAGCACCTTTCTTAACTGCCTCAGCTTGGGCTACATACCCTGCAATCTCTGGAGTAATTTCAAACTTAGGTGCTTCTTCCTCTTCTACTTCTGCCTCTGGGGGTACTGCTCCCGCTTCTGGTGGTGCTACTTCTGGTGCTATCTCTGGTGTTGGAGTTGGTTGAGCTGAGAGTGCCCCAACAGTTCCTGCTCCTGCACCTGTAACAGCACCTGTGATAAGGCCTTTAGTAGCGGCATCTTCTACGCCTTCAAGCAGCGGCTTATCCGTAGCATAGTTTTGAAACATCTGTGCTTGGGCTTCTTGAGGTATTTCCTCTACGCCTTCACCGACTAGTGACTTTAATACGGTAGTAAAGAATTTTGGGTTCTCAGCTACTTCTCCGACAGTATCAACAGCTAATTTCTTAGCTTCACCCATAATCAATAAGCTAGGATCAATACCCCCTATCTTAGTAACAAACTCACTACCATACTTACCTAGAGCAGCTTCAACAGCCCCTGCACCTAATGCAGCCACTTGCCCTTTAGTAGTTAATTCTCTTTCAGGAGTTGCAGTTCTTACAGTCTCTCCAGTACTACCTGCGGTCATAGAACCTTGTCCCAAACCAGCTGCAGCAAATCGTCCTAAACCTGCAAGTTTAGCTCCTACACCAACAACACTCCCACCAATTACTTGAGGTAAAGATTCACCAGCCATAGATATAACAGCAGTTGGGTTTTCTACAGCAGCTTGTAGAATATTTCTAAACCCATGAGCTTGAGCTAAGTTATTAATAGCTTCTTGTTGTTGAGGAGAATACTGTGTATCTAGGTACTGTTGAGCCTTTTCAAGATTAATGCCGTGTTCTTCTAAGCTCTTACCAAACTGCCCCGGTGTAAGTATGTCTACTAAACCTACTAAAGATTGACCTAAACCCACACCCCCTTTCATGGTGCCTACACCAATATCTTGTATGGCTTGCCCTGTAGTACGACTAGGAGTTTCTTTTTTAGCAAGGGTAAAGTCTATATCAGGATGTGCTTCAGAGGCTTGCTTAATAGCTTCCTCATCAGTTAAATGCTCAGGTACTTGTAAAGTCTTTCCACTAGCTAGAGAAATATCACGCAACCCAACTGCATCTACACCTTGAGCTCTTGCACTTGCCAAAGCTTCTTCTCGTGGCATTCCTTTAGGAGCGTACAAAGTTCTACCGCTTGCTAGAGGTATAGGATAAGTATCTTCTTGGGGTCCTTGCGCCTCTTGACCTTGCGGCTGACCGCCCAGTACTTTGGAAACGTAGTATTGTGTCTCTCTAGGAACAGCTGATATCCAGTTATCCCCTGCTTTACGTATAGCTCTATTGAGATTGCCTTCGCCGTAGTTATAAGCAGCAACAGCCTTAGCCATATCACCATTATAATATTTGACTAGCCCCGCCATTTTCTTACCAGCAGCATCAATAGACGCGTAAGGGTCACGGGCGTTAACCCCATATTCCCTAGCAGTAGGAGGCATTAACTGCATCAACCCTTCAGCTCCAGCAGGACTTACTGCGTTAGGATTAAACCTACTTTCGTGAAACCCTATAGTAGAGAGAAGGCCGCTAGGCAGCCCATACTGACTTTCTGCTTGTTGAAACGCCTCATCATAAGATGAGCTACGCCCTTGCATAGGCTGCGCTTGAGGGAGGTACTGGGAGATATCTACTTCTTTAGGAGCTGCTTGTGGAGGCAACTCTCCGAATATGCTGGCGGCGGCAGCAGGGTTATATGCAAAAGGATCTATTTCTGTATTAGCCATGCTGCTTCCGTCTAGTGTTTGTTAGTATAGAAGATATTATACTTTATTTTAAGAACATCCCACCTTTTAAAGGCTGCCCAAACCCTCCTGATTGAGGTGCAGCTTGAGACCCTTGATTTACATAATTCATCCATCTATCCAAATCACCATACACATCATCTAAGGTAAGCCCTCCTTTTGATCCTGCTGCCACTAATGATGTTACTAAAGCTTGTCTAGTCTTTGGGTCTGCTTCAGCAGCAATTTGTTTTAACTGCGCTTCATAAGCAGCTTGTTCCATTCTATTACCTTGCTTAAAGCCTTCAAGTTCTAAGTTAGCCGTAATATCTGCTTGTTTATTCAACTGACCGAACAACCCAGTCTGTTGCCCTTTCATAAGCTCAGTTTCTCTGTTATACCCTAGCTCATGTGCCTTAGCTGCCGCCGCTGCCGCTGCCTCTCTTTGTTTAGCCTGTTGTGCTAAATACAAATCGGTAGCTTCTCTATGTCCTGTAAGAGCGGATTTCTTCTGAGCCATCTGTAGTGCCATCAACTCTTTTTCTGCAGCGGCTTCGTCTTTAGCACCTGACTGATACCCTGATACACCTGATAACAATCCTGCACCTAATGCTTGACCTACATATGGAGTTTGAGCAGATAACATACCTCCTAGGCCTTGAGCTAACGCAGTTCCCCATTTTTCTTTATTAGCACTTCTGGTTGCTTCCTTAGCTGCAGCTACTTCTTCAGATATATCCGCTTCAGGACCACGTAATCTAGCAATCTCTGCAATAGCGGCATCAGTATCAGCAGATGAGTAAGTTTCTCCTTTAGCAGTAGGCGATGATGCATTACGTGCAGCTGAGCTTGTATCCGCAGGAGCAAATAGTATGTCGTGTTTACCTATAGGTTGTTCACTATATTTTGGGGTAGTACCCTTGTTTAACATATTAGCTAATATCGCATCTGCATCATAGGAGTTAGGGTCTACTTTAGATCCTTTAGGAGTTAAATACTCACTTAGTTTAGCTATATCAGAAGGTACATAAATTCCTCCCGGCAACGATGCAATACCTTGAGCAGAAGAAGCTTCAGGGTGTTCTCTTTTATCTTCAGCTTCAGTTAGTAATTTTTTACGAGTATCCTCTGCGCTCTCTTTAGCATACTTATTATCACCATACTGAATACTGTCAGTAGATACGTTACCCCCCAAACTTTCAATAGTATTAGCCAAATCCCCTGCGGCGCCTTCTTCAGCGTATTTAGTTTCTAGATTAGGATCGTTAGAGTCTACATTAAGGTTTTTTAGTCCAGCAAGGGGGTCTGCTGTATAACTCCCAGCCGTACCATCAAAATGTCTGATCTCACCACCATGAGCTAGGGCAACTAACCCACCTGTAGCCGCTTGTTGTGGAGCTTGTGGTTGTGGAGCTTGTGGTTGTGGAGCTGGAGTATTTTCAGGAGCTACGCCTATTCCTGCACCCCGCATTGGGTCTACTTGTTGCATAGCCATTTGGTTCCCACCTACTGAAGGTAGTCCTTGTGCTGAAGTCTGCGCAAACTCACCTAACTTTTGCTCCATTACAGTTTTTTGTGGAGCCTGTGGGTGTGGGGCTCTAGCTTGTTGTTGGTACTGAACACCCATACCTATAGCTAATAATAGAGGAGAGTCTTTTGGTAGTCCTTGTTTAGCCGCCTCTATCTGCTGTGGGGTAGCTGTTTTTGCCCAATCAAAAAGCTGGTTATTTTGCTGGATATAAGATTGATTAGTTACTGGAACACTCATTATTTCACACCTCTTTTGCTTACTTTACCGTTTTTAATGAGTCCACCACGAGCCCAATGAGCTGGGTTAGATGTATCTGTAGATGTTGTAGTGCCACCTTGAACGGGTTGAGCATTAATAGCCGCAACAGCTCCTGAGTTGATTTGATTAGTAGCACCAAGAGCATTAAGAGCTGTTTGTTGGTTGTTAGTCACACCTTGCTGACTTAGAGCTTGTTCTGCTTGGACTACTTGTCCTTGCGCCCCTAAGTTTGCTATACCCGCTTGATTCTCTGCTGTGCCCGTACTTGATAACCCAGAAGCATTTTGTCCTATACCTTGAAGAGCCCCAATACCTTGTTGATTAGCAGTTAAGCCCGCTTGTTGGTTTGCTTGTTGAGCGGCTAATTGGTTTTGCGCATAGGCATTGTTAGCTGTATTTTGCGCTCCTTGGTTAGACAAGTTTACGTTTTGCTGGTTAGTAGCATTGTATTGAGCTGACGCATTTTGAGCTATTTGGTTTTGTTGGGCGGCTGTTAGTTGAGCGCCTTGATTAGCTTGAGCTGCTTGTAG
Source organism: uncultured bacterium (assembly GCA_903880655.1). Lineage (GTDB taxonomy): Bacteria > Patescibacteriota > Saccharimonadia > Saccharimonadales > CAIOMD01 > CAIOMD01. The sequence continues at coordinate 7,990 of CAIRQE010000106.1, read as the reverse complement.
TGCTTGTTGTACATATGCATTTTGGGCTTGGTTAGTAGCCGCCATATTGGTGGATTGGGTTTGTTGCTGGTTTTGTTGATTTGCTAATGCCGCTTGTAAATCTTGCCCTGCTTGAGTACCTTGAATACCCATTTGAGCTTGTAGATTCTGAACCGCAGTGTTGTAGTCCATACCTTGGTTAGCCATCATAGCTTGGATTTGAGCTGCTTGATTTGCCAAAGTAGTTTGTTGAGAAGCATCTAAGTTAGCCTGTCCCGCTTGGAGTCCTTGACCTTGTGCAGTATTAAACTGAGCGGCACCTTGGGTATAAGCAGTACTTAACCCTGTATTTTCTATATTGGCTAGATTAAATAACTGATTTCTAGCGGCTTCTGATTGTTGTATAGCCTGTCTAGAGCCTCCAAAAGCCCCTGCTTGTACAGACTGGGCATTAAGTTGGTTAAGTTGTTGTTGATAGTCCCTATTAGATTGAGTTTTCTCTTGGTCTATTACATTCTGTGCATAAGGGTCCATATAAGCCGCGGCTGTTCCCGGAGTTAACCAAGACGCTGGACCTTGCATTTGAGATGCTGCAGCTGTAGGGGCATTTACAGAACCCGGCCCTTGCATTTGGTACTGTTGCAGTTTATCCGAAGCGACATCACCCGCACCTTGCATAGTAGCAACATTAGCCTTTTGAGCAGCTATGTCTTTAGGGGCGTTCATACTAGCGGCGTTATAACCTGAAGCTTCGGCGTTAGCTACATCTGCTTTATTGGTAGCTATGTCAGTAGGTTTATAAGTAGCAGCGGATTCAAGACCTGCGGAAGACCTATTATACATACCCGTTGCGGCTTTAAACTGTTCTGGAGTAGTTAGGTTTTTAGCTTTTGCTTGAAGGTCTAAGAAGTTTTGATTTGTAGACTTATACCCTGTTATATTCCCCGAAGCATCATACACAGGCGTAGTATCAGCTGTGACGTTTGTAACTGCTGTGCCCAAAGTATTCTTTAAATTATCAGCGGCAGATTGCTGTGTTGCTGTTTTAGGGGTAGTAGTGGTTACATCAGGGTATTTTGCTTTAAGATCAGAAGAAAGAGTAGCTCCACCTGCTACCGCTTGATCTAAGTAATCAGTATACGCTGAGGCTGATTCTGTGGGGCCTCTAGGTCTTGGAGTTTCTAACCCTGTGTTAAAATCTATATTACCTTCATACTTATTTGCTGTAGAGTCGGTGTAGTTTTGCAAAAAATCAGTTTCTGAAGCTGTTAATTTTGTACCCGCATCTAGTTTTTTCTGCAGATTAGCGGCTTTAGCTTCAGGTGTAGTAGGCCCACCAGATGCGTACCCTTGTAAAGACATTATCCCACCTTTAGCGGCGGTAGGAACTGGTGCTGTATTTTGAACAGCGGGTGATGGTGTATAAGGCGCAGTATATTTAGCTTGTGTAGGTACAGGAGAAAACCCTCCGGCGTTCATAGCGTCCCAAGCGGCAGTCTGTTCTGCACCTGATCGTAGCATACTAGTAACTGGTCCGGGCTTATCCGCAGTTCCTAACATAAGAGCTTGGTATACTGGGTTCTGCCACGGCGACTGATTGATAGTCTGAGTAGATGTAGTATTTGAAGGTGCAGATGGTGCGCCACCATAGAATCTAGGGCAGATGTAAGTAAAAAATAGTTTTGGTAGACTACTTGGTTTGAATATCATAGGGGTTTACCTGTAATTATATATTTCTGTTGCATCCCGTATCGAGACCATAGCTTAACTATAGATTCACGACCAGCACCTTCTAAATAAGTAGCACCGTTTGACCGGAGTATGTCTTCAAATTGAGCCCATGTAGCTCTGTTAGATACTAGTTTACCACCAATAGCAACCACAAATCCAACTCTGTCAGCAGGTCTATTAAAATAAGACACAACTAAGGCTCCATGTATAGTATTTTCTTCGTCAGTAGCAACAATAAGCTGCCATGACCCTAGAGATACCATCACTCTTACTTCTTCAATATTGTAGTCCCCACAAGCATACTCAAGGGCGGCTTCTAAGAAATGCTCAACCTTATCCCATACTTGGTTCACGTACTCTAGGGGGACTTGCTGTACTTTAAGCGCCATGTTTCTTAGCCGCTCCTAAGCCTTGTATGTTAACTGCTTCTTTACGCACTTCCATCATAAGGTGTCTTAAGAACTCTGCACCTGCTTTAGAGGAGCCATTACCTAGTGCACTTACTACATCAGCAGGGATAATATATGCGCCATCTTTAAGAGGAACTTGACCTCCATGTGCCAAAGCTGTAAGACCCCCAGTAGCTTTACCAATGCTGCCTAATGAAGATAAAGGTCCTGAAGGAGAACCAAACCCTAAACCTTTTAAATTGGACATGCCCGCCTGATTTTGATTTGCAAACACCCCTGCTCTTGCCGCATCTTGTTGTGATGCTAGAGCGTTAGCCGCGTCTCCAGCTACCATGCTGTTACCTGCATAATTAGCTGCTCCTGCAGTTCCTATACCTTTAAGGCCTGAAATTACTTGGTCGCTAGTGTAACTTGGGTTAGAAGCCAAAGTAGTAGAGGGAGGAGGTGTTATGTCCCCTAAGGAGCTAACTGAAGTATTTGGCGCAGGAGAATTAGGCAAAGATGCACTAGATGTAGGTTGAGGAACTAATGAATCAAGTGCTGATTTAGGGGTGGGGGCCCCTTCTATATTAGGAGATACTCCGCCAACTTCAGGAGGGCCCATAGCCCCCATAGCGCCACCTGCAACTGCTCCTGTAGCACCTCCAATTAAAGCTCCTTTACCTATATCCTGTCCTCCCACTGCTGCCCCAGCCGCACCGCCAGCCGCTGCAGATCCTCCTCCTATAATAGCCCCAGCTGCAGTTTTTCCTACTGCACTTGCTAACTGCCCTCCAACAGCTCCACCAACTCCTGTAGCCAAACCTCCTGTAACCGCGCCAGTAGCCGCCCCCATAAGAGCTCCTTTACCTATATCTTGTCCTTGCGCCGCTGCAGAAAGAGCTCCTACTCCTGCGCCTACGGCTCCAGCGGTTGCTGCCCCTGCAGCTGTGCCAACAGTAGCTGCTGTTGCGGCTGTAGTTAACCCTATAGATGCTCCTATACCCGCTGCTGTTCCTCCCGCAACTACTGATCCCGCCGCCGCTGACGCAGCCGCTGCTACTATAAAACTCATTGTTCTGCTCCTAGTCTTACTCGGTTAGCTTGTCTGTAGTCCACAGTAAGTTCTTCGTTTTTATATATCTTTTTTATAGCGTACATGTCTATATTATCTCCAGCCAGCACGTACTGTGTATTAGGGAATGAACTATGATTCGCATATCTTCCAACAGAGGTTCTAAAATGTCCAATACGTCCGGGGGCTATACGAGCACCACTAGGGATATCTTCAAAAGCAAACACACCTTGACCTTGAATAGCAGAGGGGGCTATATAAGTTAGTTTCTCATTCTCTGGCATGGGTACTTGGTCTTCTAGATTTTCTGAAAGTGCTCTAGCTTGCATATCTGTAAACCCCGCCTCTGTAATAGCTTGTATATAGTCGTACTGTTGGTACTCTGCCATTGTATTAAACGTCAACACTTCAGCAACTTTAGTATCATCTTGTTCAGTACATGCGTGTATAGTAGCAAATTCCACTTCTTCGTGCACATAAACTACACGGTGCGTTCCAGCTGGTGTTACAAACATATCAGGAGCAGTTACTTCTTGAGATTCACCCTCAGAGTTAAGCATTGTTATACGCCCTCTAAAGGCCACAGATATATGGTCTGTTTTGTGCACTCTTGTAGTAAAAAAACTCCCTGCAGGGACAATAATCCTACGCCCGTATAACTCTTCTGTATGGTAATGTTTTAGTGTAGTTTCTACACCTTGCAGTTCGCCACTGTCCACTTTAGCCTGTATGCATACCGCCAGCTCATCAATAGAGTTTACGATTCCTTGGGTCTGAACGGAGTTCATGCTTTACCTTTTACTGCTCTAGCCAACATCTTTTCAGCAGCTAATTTACCACTATCTTGTTTAATCTGTTCTTTCTTACCATGAGCCGCTTGTCTTACTAAGGGTAGCAGGTTGTCTAATAAATCAGCGCCTTTTTCAGGATCGCCAAAACCCAACATACGTACCAAATCAGGCGGTACAACAAACTCACCATCAGCCAATCTAATCTCTTCTTCACCATCTATATTAGCAGGGATGTCATCAGACATGCCATCACCCGGACCGTCTAACATGCCGCCATCTTCAAACCCCTCTATTATTTCATGGCGTTGGGGAGTAGCTGCAGCATAAGGCTGGGCACTGTGTATTTGAGACTGCGGGTAAAAAGCATTTGGGTTTACAGGTTGAGTGTTGATATACCCCCCATTCGCCATTCCTGCCCCTTCCTTAACGGTGTTTTGCGCCTGATTTATCTCGTGCGGAATGTCTATTTGTTCTAACTCAGACGCATATCTAGCAGGGAAAGTCGCAGTTACAGGCACACCCCCCATAGGTAGGGTCATAGTTATAGGACCCCCCGCAGCATACCCTTGTTTAGGGTTAATTATGTTTTTATAGTAGTCAAATTGTGACTGGGTATCAGAGTTATTAAGATCAGAAAGTGAGGCTAGTGGATAACCTAAGTCTTTAAAATACTGCTGCTGTTGCTGTTCATTAGCTTGCGCTGCAAGTTTTTCTTGGCGTATTTGGTTAGCCATAGCTTGGTTCTGCCCTACCATATCTTGAGCACTAGAACCTAAAAGAGACCCCATACCAGCCATTTTACCCCACTCCCACATGTTGTCTTTATTACCCATAGCGGAGAGTTGACTTTTTGTAGCTTGCCCTATAGTAGGAGATAAAGCAGTATTAGGGTCTTTACCCAAAACAGAGGTGGCATTAGGGTTAATCCCGGAAGTTAATCCTACTTGCTCATTTACAGGCATAGCTTTTGATAGTGATTGTTCTAATCCATACTTAGGAGCGTATGCAGATGAGACTTCAGGAGTGGGCATTGCAAATTTAGGTACTTCTGGAGGCACCTCACCATAGGGCACCGCTGTGGATACATCAGTAGAAGCACCCGGCAAGTTACTACCACCATAAGCACCAAGCCCACCAGAAAGAGCACCACCTAATGCACCTGCCCCAAACCCTTTACCTTGAGATGCGCTATACGCGCCCCCTAATAGAGCTCCTTCACCTGCGCCTAATGCTGTTGCACCTGCGGCTGTAATTTCGGGAGCGGCAGCTAACGCTGCACCGCCTGTAGCAGCACCAAGAGCACCTATGCCTAGCATGGCAATTATGTTCTTTAAGTCAAATGCCTCTTGTAGCCCTGTATGTGGGTTGGTTGGCAGTTTGTGGCCTATTAGTGATTGAAGCCCAGCTAGTTCGTCTTTGCTAACATGTAAGAGGGTGTTGTCTCCGTTACGTCCTAGAGCTGATAAGCCTTTTGCAGTAGTGTTATATGCCATGTGTAATCTCTATACAATTTTAAGGGTGCCAGCACTATTCCAAACATCACCAGAACTTAGTCCAGTAGCAGAGGTTGGAAGGTTTACAATGTTAACAATCGTTTTATTCACTAGCGAGCTAGTTGGGTCTACTACATAGTTTATAGAAGCCACAGGCTGTACTGTACCTGATCCTGTTAAAGTAAGTGTAAGATCAGTACCTCGAATACTTCCCGGATACCCTTGCTGTATTATGAAGTAGTTTAATAGCCGTATTAGATTATCCATATACTGAACATCATATTCTAACGGAGGTAAAGGCAGTACCGGAGACGGTACTCTATTATTGTTAGCCATTACGATTTAATTCCATCAGGTTGAATGTCCAAACGCGGAGTACCTAACTGCCACTTAATTCCAGCCCCATCACTACCTATTCTAAAAGCAACCTGTCTTCCTCGCAGTCTAACAAATACTTGGTTGGTGTAATCATAAACTTGAGTAGTCACTTTAGAACCGGAGATATTAGTAGGTGTATCGTTAAGAAAGAGGCCCTGACCCGGAAAGTTGCGTGTTGATACCGTCATAGTTACAGAAGGTGTAGTCGTAGTAGACCCAATAAAGTCAACGTCAGGTATGACCCGTTTAACAGCAGAGAACTTATCCCCCTCACCAATGTCAAAGTCAGCACTCTCTATATATGCAGGGATCGCCGCAGGGGGGTTAACAGAACCATCATCAGTACCTGACTCATGTTGCACCAACATGCCGTTGTATGTAGCCCAAGGCGTACCTTGTATATGAGAGTCAAGCCACGCAGTTCTATCTATGTCGCCGTAATACCAAAGTTTTTCTAAGTAGTTATAAATAACATACCTATTGTTATAGTCAGAGTCAGCAGATGGGTAAAACCACCATACTTCATTGTACTTTTCGTTAGTGCCAGCATACACTTGGTTCGATTGAACAAAGTTAAAATCATTAAATACATACTGACGTAGAGCACATGGTAGTGTATCTACCCTACCTGAGTAAACATAGAACTTAGAGTTACCCATCCAGTATGTAATGTTATTAGCTGTTGCTACACAGTTAGGAGAGGCTATAGTTATTTCGTTAGATATTGTGTTGAAACCAAAAGTATATGGAGGGCCTAAGTACCGCATAGAGTACACAGCTGTGTCCGACCAAATTAGAGTTTCTTGGCGTGTTATTTCCGCTGTTATTAAGGCACTGCCATATACTAAGCGTTGACTACCTGCTGTGTTCGTTACCGCTGGGGTCCATGTTAAAGGGTCTTCTTGACTGCACCATCTAATAAGCAGGGGGTCTTGCGCTGTAGGCGCTGCAGCATAGGGATCATTAGCACCAAGTACTACTATATGGCGTTCTTCAGTAACAAATACTCTTGCCGCTACATTAGGTGCTTGCCCATCAGTTCCGGGTAAAGATGTTATATCTACTCCGGGGGAGGTTACTTGACCACTAGGAGTTAATTTAGTTGAAGCATCCCAATAGTACACACCTCCCTTCTTTATGTTATATACTAGGTTTTGACCAAAGACAGCTGAGCTCCATATACGCATTTCTTGCGTATCTACTGACACTGGGTATGGTGTACCCCACCCAAGCCCTGTACCCCAAGGACCTATACCCCAACCATTACCAAATGTGTCTATAGCTTGCCCTATATGAATTTGGTATTTAGCTACAACAGGGGCACTTCCTCCGCCATTAGTAGCTGATGTAGATTGAATACCCGTATATACAGTTATATAGTTTGTGGTTTGAGATGCTACTATATACTCTGCATTGAGCACTGCAGTGCTGTAAGGCCCAAAAGTTGTAGCTCCTGAAAAGGTAACATAGTCCCCAACATAAGCATTATTAGTAGCACTAGCCACAACTAAATAAGCACTTGATACAACGGAACTTATGCTGTGTGTTGCTGCTGTTGTACCGTTATACCCTCGTATACACCCTGATAATGTAGTGCCCGCTGCAGATGTAACGTAAATATCTTCAGAGCCTATACGAACTACATAAGGATATACATAAGCAAAAGAAGTACCACTTGTAACAGATATAGTTGTAGCAGTAGCTGAAATACCCGCTGAAAGGGTAGAATATATAGGATAAAAAGGGTTAGCTGCAAGGTTACTTGATAGGCGTATTGGGGTTATGTTAAAGTATAGCCCCCCTATATAAAGGTAGAATTTTAAATTGGTTCCTACCCCTACGATGTAGTTAGAATTGAGCGACTCCCATTCTATAAGATCTCTGCACTCACCTAAGAAGGTGTTAGTACTAGGAAGAGACCAACCGTTTATTTTTTCAGGAGACCCACTTCTAAACCGCGCCCATTGACACGCATAAAACCCTCCACTATTAGCAAGGTTGGTAGACTCTCTAGAGACTCCGGGTCTAAACTGAAGATATTGTAAAGCCATCCATCAACCCCTAAATAATTCTATGCAGTGCTAGTTAAAAAAAGTGCCATCTCAGCTTTACGTCTACGTGTTAGACCCGCTAATGACTTACCTTTGGCTTTAT
>CAIRQE010000105.1 GCA_903880655.1 uncultured bacterium | reverse complement strand
TATCGAATCGTCTCCTCCTCTAGGGGGCCGAATAACCACTGCACATTTAGTTTTGAGTTTTAATTACAACCTAAAAGTTAGTGATCCAAAACCCATGGAATATAAAAAAACAAAACTCATATACAAAAAGGGTGATTATGAAAAAATAAGCGAGAATTTGAATGGTGTGGACTGGGAGAAAGAGTTTAATGAAAAAAGTATGCAAGAGAATTACAGTATGTTTCTGAGAGTGTATAATGAAGCGTGTGAGAGGTTTATACCTAAAATGAACATTAATGATGCTGCTAAAAAAAAGCCGAAATGGCTGACTCGGGGAATAAAAAGCAAAATGAGGAAAAAATTTAATTTATGGCAAGTAAACCAAAGGACAAAATGGAGCATACCGAGACTTGCAACTGAATACAACGAGCTGAAAAAGAAATGTGATAAGGAGGTTACGGATGCAGTGAAAGATTTTGAAAAGAGTATTGCTAGCAATGCCAAGAAGAATCCGAAGATGGTGTACTCGTATGTTAATTCTAAAAAAGTGGTAAAAGATAATATTAGAGCGTTGATTGATGAGAATGGAGTAAGAACGGAGGATCCGAGTGAGATAACAAAAATTCTGAATAAACAGTTTGAGTCAGTTTTTGAGAATGATAACGGTGAGAGGCCAGTTTTTGAAAGAGACAAGAGAGAGTATGAATGGGGAGATATAAAAAATGTTAGTGAGAGTGTTATTCGAGAAAAAATAAAAAAATTGAATGAGTTTAAAGCTTTTGGCGCTGACAAGGTATGCAATGCTGTCCTTAAAAACTCAACTGAGGCTTTTTTAAAACCTTTAAAGCTAATCTTTGATAAGTCGCTCAACACAGGCGAAGTACCTAAAGAATGGAAGGAGGCTAACGTTACTCCTATCTTTAAAAAGGGAAGTAGACTGGGTAGAGAAAATTACAGGCCAGTGTCATTAACTTCAACAATTTGCAAAATACTAGAATCGATTGTGAGGGATCACATTATGAAATATATGGGAATTGAAAAACTAATAACTCCAAGTCAGCACGGATTCGTTCCTAATAAAGCGTGTATTACAAACCTTTTGGAAACGTTGGACTTGGTAACAGATGCGATCAATAAAGGATTTTCTGTTGACTTGGTTTTACTGGATTTTGCTAAAGCATTCGACAAAGTGTCACATGAGAAACTAATTTTAAAATTAGAGGCGTATGGTGTGAATGAGGTGTTAGTAAAGTGGGTGAGAGGATTTTTATCGAATAGAAAGCAAAGGGTGGTTATTGGTGATAATTACTCGGAGTGGGTAGAGGTTACTAGCTCGGTGCCGCAAGGGTCGGTATTGGGGCCTATCCTTTTCACAATTTTTATTAACGATTTACCTGAAAATGTCAAAAATAGGTGTAAACTTTATGCGGATGATTGTAAGTTAATTGGTATAGTTAAAAATGAGGATGACTTAGAACAGGTTCAAATTGATATTAACAAGCTGCAGCAATGGGCAAAAACATGGCAAATGTCATTTAATTATGACAAGTGCAAAGTGATGCATTTTGGGAAGAAAAACAAAGAAAGTGTATATACAATGAACATGGGACAAAATGCACCTTTACACATTATTGAAAAAACAATGGTCGAAAGGGATTTGGGGGTCATGTTGTCTAAGGACATTAAATGGGCAAATCAGACGGAGAAAGCAGTAAATGCAGCTAAGGCTATTATTTCTCAGCTTAGAAATAGCTTTACATACTTTGATCCAGAGCTGGTTAGGTTGCTTTATGTTTCATTAATAAGACCACATCTTGAATATGCGGTTCTTGTCTGGAACCCATATTTAAGGATGGACATCGACAACTTGGGAAATGTTTAACAAGATCGG
>CAIRQE010000104.1 GCA_903880655.1 uncultured bacterium | reverse complement strand
ACCTGACAAAAAGAGCATCGGGAAAGTAACAAGGTTACTGAGCGGCGCTGCTTGGCGTTCATTCTTCGCCCAGCCCCCAAGCGCAAGGCCAATACCATATATCGTAAAAATGCTTAGCAATACAAATAGTATAAAGGTGAGGTAACTTCCCTTCATATGCAGGTGGAAAAATGCAACTGATGAAATAAATAATGCTGCGATTGCAAACAAGCCAACGAATCCCTGAGAAATAACATTTGCTACAAAATATTGCCAAACCCGAAGTGGCGTTGTATGAAATCTGCGTAAAATTCCCTGCTTCTTAAGTTCAGGAAACACGTTTACTGGCCCGAATACTCCAAGACCCAGTATTGAGAACCCTAAAAGTCCAGAAAAAGTATAGTCAAAACGATTGAGGCTAGGTGCTTGGGTGGATTTAGTGACTACGCTTAATGGAGTAACGAGCTTAATGTGCTGGGCGTTTACTACATCAAATTGTTGCTGAAGTATTGATGCAAGCGTTTGCGCTCCCTGCTGACTATTTTCATTGTAATAAACTGCGGCTTCTCCCGCAGGGTAATCTGTACCTTGTGCGACATTTCCAAAGCCCTCGGGCAGCACGATAGTCGCGTCAAGCTGACTACGCTTCATTTTTTCCTTTGCTTGGTCAAGCGAAGTAGTCATTTTATCTACCTTGAGTATTTTTGAGCTTTTTGCCTGATCAACGAAGTGCTGCGCAAAACTAGAATTTGATTGATTAATAAGTGCAACGTTAAATGAAACGGTGCCATTATTTTTAGTTAAAGCTCCAAAAACAAACAAGAACATGAGGGGAAAAACAATGGTAAAAAATATGGCTAATTTATCTCTAAAAAACCGCTTAGCGTTAAGTCGAGCAAACGTTGATATGGTAAATAAAGATTTTTTCATATTAATCCCGTAGCTTCTTTCCCGTTAAGTCTATAAACACATCTTCAAGATCAGCTTGTTCAACATGTCGTTCTTTCTTGAATCCACGACCAAGTAATTCTTTGATTAAATTGTGTGGTGAATCAAGCGCAATAATCTTTCCTTGATCCATAATAGCGACTCGGTCGCAAAGCATTTCTGCCTCCTCTAGGTAATGGGTCGTTAAAATGACGGTAATGCCTTTTTTCTGGATCGACTTAACAAGATCCCATAAATTTCGGCGCGCTTGCGGATCCAGGCCGGTTGTTGGTTCATCCATGAAAAAAACTTTCGGATTGTGTACGAGTGATGCCGCAATACTGAGGCGCTGACGCTGGCCTCCCGAAAGATTTTCAACGTATTCGTTGGCTTTTTCCTCTAAATTAACACTTTTAAGCATTTCTATAGGATTTACTTTTTCACCATAAGCAGCCGAAAAAAGTTCAATAATTTCCTTTAACTTAGTTTTATCTTGAAAAGCGGGCGACTGAGGCTGGACCCCGATAATATAGCGAACCTTTTGGGGGTGCTCACTTACGTCAATATGGTTAATACTGGCACTCCCGCCATCAATCTCTCTAATGGCTTCGATCATCTCAAGGGTTGTTGTTTTGCCGGCTCCATTAGGACCCAAGATTCCAAATATTTCACCTCGCTTGACACTAAAACTAATGCCATCAACAACTTTTTTGTCACCATATTTCTTCGTAAGATTCTTTACTATAACGATACTGTCTGCCATATATAACTGTAATGTATCAGAAAAAATTAGTTAGAACAAAAAAACACTCCCATTTCTGAGAGTGTTTTAAATAATTTTCGAAGTAAATCTAAATTATTTAACGTTCTT
>CAIRQE010000103.1 GCA_903880655.1 uncultured bacterium | reverse complement strand
GAATATGGAGTATCTCCTAGCGGAAGAAAAGAATAATGGGCATCGGATTCTCACGTCTGCCGGACCTTCCACTCAACATATTACAGATGCAAGTCGAGAAATAATTCAAGAAAGGATTGGTTATCGTTGTCCTCGGATACTGCAGATTCAGGATCAGTGGAATAGTTTCGCTTCCGACGCAGATGTTTCATTAGCCGATAGATTCATGCATCGTACTGAATCAGTTGCTTCGCGAACTTGGAGCCGAATTTGGCTGGAATTTGTTTTTGGCAAACCATTAAATGTTGAGAAGATACAATTATCGAGCTCTTCAATAGAAGATGTTGAAGCGGCTATCGAAAGAAACGATGTATTTTTTGCTCCTGGGGGAAATACTTTTTTGCAGTCCCAAGGACTTATGGCCCACAAGGATGTTATAAAAGCCAAGGTGCATAATAATGAAGTGCTTTATATAGGAGAAAGTGCGGGCAGTATTGCTGCAGGAGCCTCACTTTTGCCTGCTCTCTTAGAGCCTGCCGATATTAAACCTAGTTCCGGCTCTTATGATGCTCTAGGGCTCATTGATGCAGACATTATTATTCATGCCGAAGGGCATAATAAAAGTTCGGTCGTGCCATTTCTTGGAGCCATCGCAACTTGCGCATTAAACGTTAGTAATTCAAGTCTAGTTTCTATTAATCAGTATATTTATGCGAATCGAAATGGAAGAAAACCGATTGTACTTAATGATGGCCAGGCTCTTATCGTAGATGGTAAACAAAGGACTCGGATTGTTTAATGTGGTATTCTTAAATTAATGAAAGAATCTATAAAATCTAATAAAACCAAACTCCCGGTCCCTTCCTCGACTCCCACACAAGCAGCTGAACCATATTTTAAATCCCCCCATACACCTGCCGTAAAATCATATAACGAAGACATCCTTGGTATCATAAGTATTGTTTGTATTTTTTGGTTTCCACCAATTGGAATTGTGCTAGGGCTCGTAGGTGCTCACGTTGCAAAAGCAGAGGGTCATGATCCCCTGTTATCTCGAATCGGTTGGATTATTAATACTGCTCTCACCTTGCTTGGCATAATCGCCCTTATAGGATTAGTTTGTATATTTGCTTTTTCGAATAGTAAATTCAATCTTAGTGCTTAAGCTTGCATAATATTCTCTTCTCGCTACTATTATCTAATGTCTAATATTAATTTTGAGGAAAGTTACCTACCGAAATTTGAAAATACACCTACCGACTTAGCATGTTGGAGAGCGCGTGAAATTTTAGGCGCATTTATGTTAGAAGGTGTTGATGTTGCCGATGAGTCTATTCCAGATGCAGCACCGGAAGACTACGTTGAATATTTAAACGTAGATGACGACGCCATTCTACATGAAACTACCTATATAGAGATAAATGATGGACAAAGACTTAACTTGAGTAATCGTCCGTTTATCGAGGATAAATTTGGTAAGCTACATTCCTATACCTGGCCAGGTTATATTGCCATTCATATTGAGGATAAGGACGCTCCACCAACCTATAGCCCGCCAGACAAAGCAACATGTGACCAAATCATCTTCCGGCTTCCTCATGCTGATACCGAAGAGCCTGCTGCAATATTTCGTGGTTTTGACATGAATGAGGAATCACGAATAGATATCGATGAAATTGAACTAGCCTCTATTGCTGATTTGCTTGAAACGATAAGTTTGATGTATGTGGAAATAATTACATCCGAAGAGGGCTACTTTCAGGGTACATATTTATCTCAAACTCCCGAAGACATAGAGTTCGCGATATCGAATCATTTCTTTGAAGAGGAATAGGCTTTTGCAAATTTGGAGTAAGCTTACTGCGCCGTTATAGTATAGGTAATGTCAGCAAAAAATAATGTAATTGATCTTAGTATAGTAATTCCTGCTTATAGCGAAGAAAAAAGAATTGGGAGTACTCTTGAAGCTGTAGCCGACTACTTAACAAAAGATAACACCCTTAATAAACTAGCGATAGAAATTATTGTTGTATCGGCAGATTCAGAGGATAAGACAAAAGATGTGGTCCTATCTAAAAAACATTTATTTGAGCATTTTATTTTTGTAGCTCCTGGTCCAAAAGTTGGTAAAGGACGCGATGTCAAAGAAGGTATGCTTGCCGCTTCAGGTAAAGCCATCATGTTTATGGATGCCGATAGAGCAACCCCACTCCGACATATCAACGAATTTTATAGTTTATTCTTACAAGGCAAAGAAATAATTATTGGAACGCGCAAGCTTGTATCCCACCACCCAAATATTTTCCGTAGATTTGTATCAGTTATGGGAAACCTTTTATTCCGCATCGTTGTTGGTATTTGGGTAACAGACTCCCAGTGCGGTTTTAAGCTTTTTTCAAATAGAGCATCGCAGCTTTGTTTTGGTAATTTATCTATTATGGGCTGGGGTTTTGATATGGAAATATTGAGCATCGCTCACGCAAATAAAATACCTATTACTGCCGTTCCACTTAATGATTGGCATGATGTTCCTGGCGGAACATTTGAAATTAAACTGTTAAGGAATATAATAAGTTCATTAAGCGATTTGTGGAGAATTTTCGTCAATCGGCTTTTTAATAATTATAAACTTAAAGAATAGCTACCAATCACTACAGTATGTCCCCAAGAAGAACACGTATTCCTGCTAAAGATTTTAAAAAAAATAATGACGCTGCAATTAAAAGCGGCCCGCATAACGTTATTTATGCTTATCAAGCTCATGATATCAATAGAGAAACTGCAATAAAAAAATTATCTCATATGGGTGTCTCCGGAAAGTTATTCGCCGGGCAATTATTGATAGAAAAATCAGCCTCCGCTGAAAGTGCTGATGAAGCGATAGACCTGCTAGGACAAGCTGCCTGTAAATTCATGGAAGCTGAAAATGCACCTGTCGACAATGATGAAGCGCGCATAAAAAGAGCCGATTTATTTAAGTCTCGTCTTTTCCTTGGGTATTTGCCCGTCTATGCTTATATGATTGCCGAAAGAACTCTCCCAGCATTTAAAGCTGCTGAGTCGGCATATCAAAAAACAGTCAATATAGGATATAAAGTTTTGGAAGAGATAAAGCAGCATGATTCAAGAAGCGAAAGTTATAAAAAAAGAACCAATTTAGTTGGTTTATTGGGCGAAATTTCTATTCTTGGGCTAACTAATCGTGCCGCTGTTTATGAGATTGGCAGTGAAAGTTATTTTGCAGTTCCAGCAACAGTGCAATTTGATAGAGCTAATAGGCATGGGACCACTGTTGATAAATCTTCAGATATAAATGTATATTGTGATGCTACCGGAATCTATGACCCCATATACAAATTAGCCATCAAAAGTTCCGATAGTACGTTTGATAAATCATTAAAATTCTCTCCTGAAAAAAACATACGAATTAATGTAAGCCCAGATTTGGAAAAATATCCAGGTGAGCTATATGTTGCAAGTGAAATCATAAATGAATTGTATTCTGAAATGTCCGGTATTTTTTATAATGAAGAAATTTCTGAATCCCTTGATTGTCGCACTGAAAAGATGTTTGATATTTTCGATAACCCACCTACAAATCTTTAGTGTTTGCTGTACAATTAACTTAATTAATAGTTCTTAGGAGGGGTTTTGGGAATGAAAAAAGAAAAAAGAAAATTACGTAGACACCCAGATGCATCGCTTAACGCACATCTGCAGCAGGACCTTACTCCACCCCAGAAACCTATAAAAAAGAAATTCAGACTTACATTAACGAAAAAAAGAATAATAATTGGAATTCTTATTTTCGTTCTCCTGACCACCGCTGCGATTTTCTTTTTTTTGCATCAGAATAAAAAAACGCAACTTTCTATATCGAAACCCAGAGCAGTTAATCTATTAGTACCATCGACGCTTTCTGGATTACCGGTCACTCCGTCAGTTAATCTGAGACCGGTTACTGCGGTTATGGTAGAAAATAGTACTGACGCACGACCGCAATCCGGTCTTGATCAAGCCTCCGTAGTATTTGAAGCGGTAGCTGAAGGCGGGATTACGAGATTTATGGCAGTTTACCAGGATTCCCTTCCCGCCTACATCGGTCCAGTACGGAGCGCACGACCTTACTACGTATCTTGGGCTTTAGGCTTCGACGCTAATTATGCACATGTCGGAGGAAGCGCAGAAGGGCTCAATGATATTCAAGCTTGGGGCGTGAAAGATTTGGATCAATTTTATAATGATAGTGCATATCAACGGATAACTTCTCGGTATGCTCCCCATAATGTCTATACTGGTTTTCCGCAATTAACGACACTTGAGCAAGCCAAGGGTTATACGTCGAGCAATTTCACCGGTTTCCCGAGAAAAGCTGATGCAGCCGCACCAACGCCAAAAGCATCAAAAATAGATTTTGCGCTATCAGGATCGGATTACGACGCTCATTTTGATTACCTACCTTCTGCAAACTCTTATTCTCGAAGTCAAGCAGGTGCGCCCCATATGGTTGTTGATCAAAATGGAGTACAAAAACAAATTACCCCTAAGGTAGTTATCGCTATGGTTGTCCCTCTTGGACAGGGTGCTTTAGATGCATCAAACGCCTATTATTCTGACTACACGACCGTTGGATCGGGTCAGGCTTTCGTATTCCAGGATGGAAGTGTAACGCTTGGCACATGGACTAAAACTGCTAATAACGCACAAATTAGTTTCACCGATAGTTCTGGCAATGTCTTGAAACTTAATGCTGGCCAAACCTGGATAACTGCGGTAAGTGATGCGGGATCAGTGAGCTACACAAACTAAACTCAATCAATGCTAAGAAAAAATAAAAAATTAGCAATTTTACTAGCAGTAGTTCAGTCGTTGCTGTTTGTTCTCATGGGAGTCTGGGCGCGATTCATGAATGAGTCATTTACTGTTTCTCAACAGGTTTTTTGGCGAATGATCGTTGCGCTCATTATTGCTTGGCTGTTATTTGGAAAAACTTTTAATAAGAAAGTCATCACTTCACTTACCCAAAAAGACTGGTTAATTTATTTAATCCGATCATTATTATATTTTGGGGCCGGAGTAATGTTAGTTACATTTTCGGTGAATCATACGACGCTTGCTATTGTTTCATTTGCATCCTCGCTCCCTTTCATAGGAATTTTTGGATGGCTTATGTTCAACGAGAGACTGGACGGTCGAGCGGTGCCGTTTATCCTGCTGTCGGTAGTCGGTCTTGGTTTTTTGTGTAAAATTGATCTTTTTAAAATTCACCTAAGCGCAGGACTAATAGCAGCCTTTTTATCAATTTTTGCTTTTGATATTTCTTATCTTATGGTGAGATACCATCGAACGAAAATGACGAATTTTCAAAATACAACGTTATTGCTTTGTTTTGCTTGGATCGTGCCTTTTATCGCAATTTTACTTGGAAAGGATGGATTCTTCCCCGGCCACCTGACCGTAAATGCAATAATTGGCCTAATGCTCTCATCTGTTTTTAATATTTTAAATCTTTATTTACTAAACTATATTTTCAGTAATCTAAAGGGCTATGTAGCCGGTAACATTCTCCTTCTTGAAGGCGTATTTGCGCTGGCCATAGGATCAGTTTTTTATAGTGAAACTGTTGGTGTGTTTCAGATTATGGGGGCGCTACTAATCCTGCTTGCTGCTTATGTGATTTCGTATTTCGAGCGTGAGGAAAAGCAAATCGATAATTAATTAATCGACAGAATTCAATAAATATTGTAAAATATACTTATTAATTGTTGTTTTGCTATGAGTATTTTTTTGAGTTTCCTAGGTTTCTTTAATCGTATATTTAAGCGATCAGTTCAGTATAGGCTCCCTTTCTCTATATTTTTATTTTTAGCATTCATTTTTTCTTTTAATTTACCCATACAAGGAGAAATCGCAAATGCTGCTTCTGTAGTGCCTACAGTTGTTCGTCCGGCCGTTGATACCTATTTTCTTACATCAGTTAATTCAATAAGGGCGTCACAGCATCTGAAGCCCCTCATGATTGATGATCAACTCGATGAGAGTGCGCATAATAAAAATATTGACATGATTAATAATAATTATTGGGATCACGTAGCACCAAGCGGGATTCGTTTTTCTGACTTTATTTGGAGCGAATCTCCAAAGGCCGCACGTGTAGGTGAGAATTTAGCCCGATGCTTCAAAAGTGAGCCTGAAGCGATGCAGGCTTTCATAAATAGCCCGACGCATTACGCAAACATCATTGGTGATTTTAGTGCTATGGGGGTGTCTGAAACTATAGATCCAACGACTCAGTGTAGTTATATCACCATGCACTTCGCGTCGTATAAATAAGCGGCTTTTCTTGTTATAGCTTCCTAAAATAGGTATGATGTTAGTGTATTAAAAGGAGTTTGTATGCAAGAACAAAGTGGTAATCCTGCGCTCAATAAAAAGATAATGCAAAGAGTTATGAGTATTGATAGCGTTGAACACGCTACGGTCCCAGGGACTATTGCACGAACAATTTTTCTGCTGATTCTTCTTACTGTAACTGGAGTTTTTAGCTGGCAAGCAGTTAGCACCGGAAGTACCATGATCGCGCCTCTACTGATTCTTGCTATTATTGCCGCAGTTGGCCTTGGTCTTATCGCAAGTTTCTTCCCGAAGTCTACTCCAATCACCGCCCCTCTCTATGCGATTGCAGAAGGGTTTTTGCTCGGAGCAATTTCTAAAGTTTTTAACATGCAATACGACAATATTATTATCCAAGCTGTTGCCCTTACTGGAGTAATATTTTTCTCAGCGCTCTTTTTGTACAGTGCAAGAATCATTAAAGTTACTCAAAAGTTCCAGTCAATTGTTCTTATTGCCACAGGGGGAATATTCCTTTATTACTTGCTCACCATTATTCTAAGTCTTTTTCATGTTCAAATGCCGTTAATATACGACACAGGTACTTTTGGCATTATATTTAGTTTAGTAGTCATTTTTGTTGCAGCGCTTAATCTATTTTTAGATTTCAACCTTGTTGAGAGTGCAGCAAATAATAAGGCCCCTAAGGTATTTGAGTGGTATGGCGCATTTGCGCTCATGGTTACTATAGTATGGCTCTATTTAGAGATACTCCGGCTCCTATCTAAGATACGTAACTAATTGACACCACAAGTATTTTCCATTACATTTTAAACTATGGAAAATCAAACGCAAGATCAGGAACAACAAAAAACAAAAGGATCAGTCTTTTCAGGCTTAAATGCCAATGAAATGTACTGCTTAAAATTAATTGGTCTAGAGCCAGATGATTTAGTTATAGGAAATAGCGTTTATTCACTTGGCGTTATCGGTGGCCTTAAGTCTTCGATCAGAACAGTAGTTGGTGGTGAAATAAAATCAATTACCGAAATCATTCTTCAAGGAAGAAAGCTTGCCTTTCAAAGACTCATTGCTGAAGTAGAAGCAACAAATGGCTTCGGCGTAAGTGGGCTTACGAGTGAATTAGTATTCCAGCCTTCGCAAAATATTGAATTTTTATCAGTCGGATCCGCTGTTCAGCCTGGACAGGGCCTCACTCTCAAGCCATTCACTTCTTCATTTGACGGACAAGAACTTTACTGTGCAGTTGACGCGGGCTACGAACCGATTTCTTTTGTATTTGGTAACGTGGCGTATTCAATTGGAATTACAAAAGGAATACTAGGTGGGTTTCGGTCACTTGCTCGAGGTGAAGTATCTCAGTATAGTGGTATTTTTAATGACACTAGAAAGCTCGCCTTGCAACGAATCATTGATGAAGCAAAAAGTGTCGGGGCTAATGCAGTAGTCGGCATTAAAACCGAGATACTTCCTTTCGGTCTTTCGGGAGTACAAGAAATGGTGATGGTTGGAACGGCAGCCCAGCATCCGGATGCTGGCGGAGCAATACCTGGTATTGAGGTAACGACAAGTGACTTAACGGCTGAAGAGACGTGGAATCTCACTAAGATGGGTTATATGCCTATGCAGCTTGTCTTAGGTACTTCGGTCTATTCCTTGGGTGTCGTTGGCGGCCTTATGGCAGGATTAAAGAATTTAGTTAAAGGCGAAATTAAAGAACTGACACACATGATTTATGGTGCTCGAGAGGAATCTCTTAAAAAGCTTCAACAACAAGCCAGCGAAATTGGTGCAGAAGACGTACTTGGGATTAAGACGTATGTATATAATTTAGGTAATGGCCTAATAGAGTTTTTAGCAATCGGAACAGCAGTAAAGAAAGTTCCAGGTCTGGATACTCGTTCTGAGCAATTACCACCCCAAGCAATTATTGTTGATAAAGATACTTTTGTGAACTCAGCGGAGCGCGCTTTCGGAGTTAATTTATCCGGGCAGAGTATTTAGTTAATTATTACTGGAAATTTGTTAAATAATTCTTGGTTATCTAGATTATCTATGTATGCCTGCGCTAGGCTTTTTCTTGAAATCGAAGGTACTTCCCAGAATTTACATTTGTAGCCGTTTTCATATATTTTTACTGGCTTTGGCTTTTTATTATTTAGAAGCCCGGCCCTAAATACCGTCCAATCAGTCGTGCTACTCTTTACAATCGTATCTTCTACCTTTTTAAGTTTGTATATATTTTTTAAAGGCAAGAAAATCTTAAATACTATTCGCATGACGATGCTCGCATTATTTAGATCGCTCGTCGCCCACGCTCCGCACTGCGACATATACCGCTTGATACCCTTTTGTCCCATTGCATCAAGAATATTATTGGTAGCCACGGGACTTATATCGTAATTTTTTTTATCAAAAAGTTTAGGTGCGATAACATTTATAACGACATCAAAATCTGTAAGTGCCCTTGCTATATCTGATTTATTGCGTGCATCACCTATCACATAATGAATTCCGAGTGCTTTAGGAAATACATGATCATTATGTCGAGCAAATACGGTAACATGGTGGCCGTGTTTTGCAGCCAGAACCGCAACTTCCTTACCTGTCCCGCCTTGTCCGCCAAAAATAATAATTTTATGCTGCATATTCATCCTTTAGATATTGCTTGAAAGTTTCCTTAAAATGTTTTAATTTTGGATTAATTATAATCTGACAATAAGACATCTCGGGGTGTGTTTCAAAATAATTTTGATGGTAATCTTCCGCTTTAAAGTAATCCCCTAGTGGCACTATTTCCGTAACAATTGGATTTTCCCAATAGCGTTGTGCCTCAAGTTTAGCGGCTTCAGCCAATTCCTTCTGTTTATCACCCTCGTAAAGAATTATTGATCTATATTGCGTGCCTCGGTCAGGTCCTTGGCGATTTAGTGTTGTCGGGTCATGAATACCAAAAAAGATAGTAAATATTGTTTGAATATCGATGACCTTTGGGTCGAAAGTAACCTTTATGACTTCAGCGTGGCCCGTTTCGCCCGTGCACACTGCCTCATAATCGGGATTCGAGGTCTTTCCGCCACTATAGCCGTTTTCGACATGTTCAACGCCCCTCACGCCTCTAAAAACTGCCTCAAGGCACCAGAAGCACCCACCGCCAATAATGATTGATTCCATATATATAGTATAACGTGAAATTTTTATTTATGTTCAAGCTCATGAATTCTATCATGGTCAAGTCCGTAGTGATGCGCTATCTCATGCCATATGGTTCGTTTTATCTTATCTTTAAGATCATCAATTGATTGGGCGCTCATCATCAAAGGTTTTTTAAAGATTGTTATTTTATCCGGTGGCACAAGGCTGTAGTTTGCAGATCTTTTTATAAGAGGGATCCCCTCATAAAGACCAAAAAGAGTCGTATGGGCGTTCAGGTGAAACTTCTGTCTTTGTTCTTCTGAAGGCTCGTTCTCAACTACGATAGCTACGTTCTTCATATTTTTGATTATTTCATCTGGCAAAGAGTCGATGGCCGCACTCGCCAGTTGCTCGAATTCTTTATCTTCAATTATGAGCATCGTTATTTTCTACTAATCTTTTGAAGTATCAATAAAGTTTTTCACTCTTTGGCGCAGTGCATCAATTCCTACTAGGATATCGATTCGTATATTTCGACGAGGAATACCAAGACCACGAAGGGTTCTTTGGTAATTTCTTATGATCTGTGATGATCCAGATAGTAGATAAATCGTTTCAAATATTTTATCTCCTAAAGCCTCCTGAATCGTTTGGCCTGTTATTCGGTCAGGCTTATAAATATATTGAATTGAAATATTTTTATTTCTAGAAGCTATGCCACTAAGCTCTTCCTTGAAATAGTGCAACTCCTTGTTCCCCAGGAAAAAAAGAGTCACATGAGCAACGCTGTTTGTGTCATTAATTTGCTTTAGGATGGACCGAAAAGGAGCAATACCAATTCCAGTAGCAAGGAGTGCATAATGTTTTTTTGTGGTTTTTGGGATATGCAAAGTACCGATAGGTCCTCTGAACTTCAGGGTATCACCTGCCTTAAGTGCCATAAGTCTTTGCTTAAAAGCTATGGTTTCATCAGTTTTATGTTTCGTTGTTATAACGATCTCTCCTTCTGATGGTGAAGACGAAATCCAAAAAGGCCAACGAAGCGTCTTGTTGCCCTTTTCTTTTATTTCAAAAATACCATGCTGACCAGCTTTCCATTTCAACTTTTCTTTAGTAGCAAAATGAAAACTATAGACATTCGGTGCTATGGATTCTTTTTTAACGAATTTAATTTTATGAGGTAATGCAAGGTTGGTTATACTCATGACCTCTATCCTACACTAAATAGCAAAATTTGTGAAAATCCCACTAGTATAGGCGCGTGTTCTCGATCAGATTTTGATCTGTTATTTAGTTGTTAAGCTATGCATTCATCGTTATGGACATTAATCTCCATCTTTGTTCGGTGACATCGTTCCTGAGACGGTAATGAGCCTGCCCATCAGTCATATCGAAGATTCTAATTAACTCTTTCCCTTGCTGTACGAGTAACTGCAGTCCGTCATTGAATGTGTAGGTTGTTCCTTCGCATTCAATTTTTTTCGGATAGGTACGTATTTGTTTTTGGATGTTTCCGAAATATACTTCTTTTAAATCAATATCTTTTTCTATCAAAACTGCTTTTTTCATAATTCAATTTCCTTAATTTAGATGGTTAGAAGAGCCTAGACAATTTTATTGCTAGTAACGGTAAAGGATTTTATGCTATTCAACCGGGGTGATATTTCCGTCATTAATCACTTCGTATGTTGAGATAACAGTATTGAATTGATCCGACAGTGACGCTTTGCTTGTAGCTAGTGTGTGTATCGAAATTTTGAAAAAAGATAAAACTTTTTTGATACGCCTGTAAGTAGAAAAGTAATTAAACTAGTACCCACATGACTAATTTCATTGTACAACTCTATGCGTATAATGCTAGTGCTTTAAATACAACGATTTTTTATTTTCTACCCAGGAAAAAGTAAAGTAGTAACCCAGTCATTATAAAAGCAGCAGTTAAGGTTACTATCGCAGACAGCAACCTTCTATTGAGCGTTTCGTATTCTAATCGAGTTCTTTTTTTTCTCATAGCTATGGCTTAAAGGTTACATCTCCGTCATTCGAAACAAGTGTAATCCATAATTGACCACTGTTTAGTTTCATTGGTAGTCCGTATTGATCGGTGAACTCTAGCTGACTTTTTCGGTCATTTTTTCTCCAAGTACCTGGGGACATAATGCCATCTTGGAATACGTACAGTTTTCCCTGACCAGTCGTGCTATAGCTGGTATGTTTCCCATCAGGGTCGTAGGCTTGACTCACGAACATCGAAATAACGACCTTCGGAGATAGCTGTTGCCCATTAAGGGCATCTATCTGTTTGGCACCCCCTTGGAATCTGAGATATGAGTTTGTCGAAGCACTATATTTGAACTCAGAGTTATAAAATTGTGATGATAGTAAGAAATCTATAGTTCCTGCCGTGGGCGTCTGGCTAACATCTGATTTGTGTGAAAATCCCTGAAAGCTAGATTTTAGATAATTTTGTTTTTTATTGTATTCATCGAGACCAGTAAATGAACTAAATACATTGCTTGGTGCGGTTCTATTGCCCGCTCGTTGATAAGCTGACGCATTATTTAGCTGATCAAGGTCTTTCATCTTAAGAGATTTTATATCGAGCAATGCCTGAGGGCTACCGCCTACATGCACTAAACTTGCGTCAAAAGGATTTGCATAATCAAGAAAATAAGGCCGAGCACTCCGTATTGGTCCTATTAAGTTTGGCGCAGATTCCTGATAGAGTGCCATAAAACGCGTAACACCCCCTTCCGTAAGTGCTTCAAAAATAATACCTGCCTGAGCTAGACCTGACTGTGGCCGGGCGGACAAAGAATTATCTATCATGACTGCGGTAACCTGATGGTCAATCAATGATTTATCGCTGAGCATCTGACCAGTTAAGGGCGAAGTTGAAAAGTTATTCCGACCGTTCAGAGTGATATTTTTTTGATTAGTTTGGGCTGAAGAGTTAGAGTTTTTTTGGGGTGTATCTTTGTTTAAAAATAGTAGTATGCCGAAGAAACCTGCAAGAAAAAATATAGAAATAGCTAAGCTGTAAAGTTTATGTTTGGCAATGTTTTTCTGTAATTTCTTAAAAAAACGTGAGGTTAAAGACAATAACCCTAAATGTGATGATCTCATTTTTTTCATCGATACCCCTTACTAGATCG
>CAIRQE010000102.1 GCA_903880655.1 uncultured bacterium | reverse complement strand
TGGAAAAACTAATACTACCTCCACCTGTAGTTTGAGCGCTAAATATACTGTAAGCGGACAAGAATATACTCAGACATCATACAGTTCATCTAGCTCTAACTGTAGTCTCATAGCTAATAGTGCAGTTATAGGCTTGATAAATTAACATAACCTTGTTATTTTTATAATAAGTTATAAAAATAAATTGTAAAAGGAATAAAAATGTTTATATACAGTTCTCTTAAAGGTAAAGCTCAAGGATTTTTAGACAAATATAAGAAAAAAGATACAGCAACCTACGCTGCTGCTCAACAAGCAATCGGTGGCCTACTCATCCTCGATGGTTTTGTCGGTATAGATCACCCATTTGATGGGAAGAAGAGACCGGGTATTTTCGGTACTATTAGTGGAATGGTTATTGGTGTAGTTTTCATTTTTATTCCAGTAATCGTCGGTAATATTAGCGGGATTAGCAAAATGACTGCCACCACAACAGCCACGGTAGTTACAGTTGGTGCACCACAAACGTCAACTTCAACAACAAACGGCAGCACGTCCACAAGCACAACGTGTTCGATAACAGCGAAGTATACGGTAGCTGGGAGAGAATACACCAATGCTTCATCCTCATCATCATCTGGTAATTGCAACAGAGCAGTGGGCAGTGCACTCACTATCAACTACAACCCTAATGATCCTGCTTCATGGTCTTCGGATGCAAAATCAATCGGGCTATTTCTGACAATCTTTAAGTATGCAGGGGTATTTATAGTAATAACAAGTTTCTTCACTTTCCTCATACGCTTGTTCAGCATCATCTTTGGCTGGAAATTACTTAGAAGTGGACGCAAGCTTGCTGCAACACTTCCATCAGGAACTGACCTTGGAACTGTCATAAATCAAATCAAAACTGAATTCAAAACCTCACTCTTTAACTTCTCTGGCGGTTCTAAAGTAGCAGATATAATAGAATCAAAGTTAGATTCAAAAAAATAACACTCCTTTTTTACATAAGGGTGCTTACCCGAGCACCCTTATTTTTTTACCTAATTGACGGGAGAAGCACTAGATGCTAAAATAGCACTAATTACCAAAGACAATGACGAGGAAACTTTAATAATGTCATCGAGGTGAAACATCAATAAAACGATATTTCAGTGCCTTTGGTAGAAGGCATTTTTTTATGCTCGGAACTTAACAACAAGGTCGATATAGCAAACTAAACAGGAATATTTTCATGGCTTTAACCAAAGAACAGAAAATAACCGTTGTTGCTGAACTAAGCGAACTTCTAAAGCAATCAAGAATGACAGTCGTAGCTGAATACCGTGGTAT
Source organism: uncultured bacterium (assembly GCA_903880655.1). Classification (GTDB taxonomy): domain Bacteria; phylum Patescibacteriota; class Saccharimonadia; order Saccharimonadales; family CAIOMD01; genus CAIOMD01. The sequence goes on along the minus strand of CAIRQE010000102.1, from coordinate 1,537 downwards.
TACAGTGAAATCTATGCAATCTTTACGCCGCGAAGCTAAAGCTAACGGGACAGCAATCAAGGTTGTAAAAAACCGTCTAGTAAAGCAAGCGATCAATAATGTAGATACACTCAAAGGAATTGACGTAGAGTCTCTAAAAGGACAACTTCTCTATGCATTTAATGCAACTGACGAAGTAGCTCCCGCTAAAGCACTCAGCGACTTTTCAAAAAGCGAGCCGTCTCTACAATTTATTGGCGCAATTACAGCAGAAGGGCTATTTATTAGCGCTGATGACGTAAAAGCACTCGCAAGCCTACCAGGCAAAAACCAGCTTATTGCTGGCATTATCAACACATTGCAGTCACCTGTAAGAAACACTATGAGCGCGCTCAATGGTAACTTACACGGATACTTGCAAGCAATTGAAGCTTCAAAAGCTTAATCAAACTAAGTAAAGGAATATATTATGGCAGATTTAAAGAAAATCGCTGAGCAACTTGTAAACCTAACGGTTCTAGAAGTTAACGAACTTGGCACAATACTAAAAGACGAATACGGCATTGAACCAGCTGCAGCAGCAGTTGCAGTAGCTGCAGCACCAACCGAAGCAGCAGCAGCTGCAGACGAAAAGAGCGAATATGATGTCGTTCTTAAGGATGCTGGAGCTCAAAAAGTTGCAGTTATCAAGGCTGTTAAAGAAATTACAGGTCTTGGTCTTGGCGAAGCGAAAGCTATCGTTGACGGTGCACCAAAAAATGTACTAGACAAGGCTAAGAAAGAAGACGCTGAAGCAGCAAAGAAATCTCTTGAAGAAGCTGGCGCTACAGTAGAATTAGCTTAATTTATTAAGTTTTTATAAGAACACCCCGTAACAGGGGTGTTTTTATTTATCCACAGAAACATAAAAAATACACTTTTCTTTTTTGACAATATAGGCTACCACGTGATACTGTATCGATAATATTGGAGATGGAGAAATAAAAAGTAAATAGGATAACCTGCGATGTCCGATATACCAGAGAAACAAATCAAAAGACTGAAATCACTCATCATAGAAGCTGAAACCAATTTAGCTGCGGCTAAAGAACTTCTGATGAGTCTTGTTGGAGATGACCCAGATATTACAGCTGTAAACCGTGAAAGTATTAATGGCAAGGTGCTTGAAGGCGTCTTTGACGGACAAAACATGGTTGGATCAGACGGAAAGACCTACCCAGTTCCTGCTAACTATGCAAGTAAATCAAAGCTCGTTCAGGGTGACATCTTAAAGCTCACTATCGGTGATGATGGCGCATTCCTCTATAAGCAAATTGGCCCAATTCCACGCAAACAAGTTGTTGGCGTTCTTACACAGCGTGAAGGACACTTCTTTGTTGAAGTAGGAGATAAGACCTATCGCATCCTCCTTGCTAGCGTAACTTACTTCAAGGCAAAGCCTGGTGATCAAGTTAGCGTAAACGTTCCTGAAGATGATGTTGATACAGAGTGGGCAGCACTCGAATCAGCACTCTAATCTAGATTTCCACAAGTATCTCTTTTTCCTTGTAGTTACTAC
>CAIRQE010000101.1 GCA_903880655.1 uncultured bacterium | reverse complement strand
GAAAGCCCTGGTTTTCAAGGGAAATTATGATTCATATCTACTTCAAAATAGTTCATCAACAGTAACCGCTATAAAGAATTTTGAGATCGATGAAGCCACTATAGTAAATCTAAAGAAGCAAATTGAATTTGCCCGCGCACGATCAGCCAAGGGTGGACCACGTTGGGTTACTCTAAGGGAGCGATACGAAAGAGAATTGAAAGAAATTCTTGATAATAGAAAGAAGCCAAGTTTTTGGATTGACAGAGAATCATTATCGAAACTACATCCAAAAGCTGCAGAAGGCTACGGAAAATATAAGGCAAAAAATATTCGGATTGCAACGCAAGCTGGAACTTCCGATAACAAGGGGTATCAGCCAATTATAGAAGTAGATAATCTTTCCCTTGGATATAATGAACCCCTATTTGAACATATATCATTTAAACTCCTTGAGGGCGATAAGCTGAGATTCCACGGAAGGAATGGTGCCGGCAAGACGACACTTATTAAAACTATCCTCGCAACTGCCAACGAGGAGAAAATCCCCGCTACTATTTATCAAGGAACTGTTGAAGTACGCCCTAAACTTGCAATAGGCACCTATGAGCAGGAAATAGGCGATAAATACATGGATATGGACTTAGAAAAGGCCCTAGAGCAACTTTATTTAGATAAAGATATTCCTGTTAATGTACAGAAAGTCCGCCAACTAATGAGCGATTATTTATTTAATCCTTTAACTGACGCAAAAATACCTATACGACTTCTGAGTGGAGGACAAAAAGCACGATTCCAAATCATCTCAATGCTTGCTAACAATCCTCAATTACTTATTTTGGATGAACCAACGAATCACCTTGACCTTCCAAGTATCGAAGAACTCGAAAACGCACTGCACCGATTCAAGGGCGCGATCATATTCGTAAGTCATGACGGATTCTTCGTTAAGGGCTTTGAGCACGAAACACTTCCTGTAGGAAAATAAAAGGAACTAAAAAGAGCCTATAGAGGGGGTGGGCACCACTATAGGCTCATATTAGCCTTCAACCCCGTACGACGAGCGTACAACGCTTTTAAAGCCCACCTCAATAAAACGAGGGGTTAAAGCTTACGGTTAAAGGCGTTAGTATGTTTTAGAACGCTTGAATAGTAAACTATTACGCTAGCGTGGAGGGTAACAACGCATGACGCACGCTCTAAAACAATCTAACAGCGTTGAGCAGTTTATAAATAAACTGAACAACAGCTAGAATTTTTTGGGGGTATAAGGTACGTAAAACGTAAGAATTTAACGTTTACGAAGCAAATAATAGCATTTCCTTTATTTTTTGTCAATAATATTTTACTAGATGTTTATGTTTATGCTTACATAGTATTTGCTTGCAATTTCATTCAATAGCATATAGTCTAAGTCTCGTTACAAATTAAATTTGATGTATATATATGAATAAAAAGAACCTTGTTATCGTTGAGTCACCAGCAAAAGCTAAGACAATTGAAAAATTTCTTGGCAAAGATTATGTAGTTCGAAGTAGCTTCGGGCACATTCGTGATCTTCCAAAAAAAGGAATAAGTATAGATATTGAGCACGATTTTGCTCCTACTTATGAAATACCTAGTGATAAAACCAAGGTTGTACGCGAATTAAAAAAAGAAGCTAAGGGTGCTGACGTTTGGCTCGCAAGTGACGAAGACCGCGAAGGGGAAGCCATCGCTTGGCATCTGGCCGAAGCACTCGGGCTTGATACTAAAACTACTAAACGTATCGTCTTTCATGAAATAACAGAAACTGCAATCAAGAACGCCATTGCGCACCCAAGAACAATAGATATTAATCTCGTTGACGCCCAACAATCGAGGCGAATCCTTGATAGGATTGTTGGTTACGAATTATCTCCAGTATTATGGAAAAAGGTACGGCCAGGCCTTAGCGCTGGACGAGTACAATCAGTTGCTGTTCGACTTATCGTTGAACGTGAGAGAGAAATCAACGACTTCCAATTTGAATCAAGTTTTAGAGTTCAGGCCACCTTTACTAAAAATAAAGATGAGATTCCTGCGGAGTTAAATAAACGATTTTCATCCGAAGATGAAGCTAATAAGTTTCTAGAACTTGCAAAAACTGCTGAATTTAAAGTTAAGGATATTACCTTAAAACCCAGCTTAAGAAATCCGTCGGCGCCATTCACGACTTCAACCCTGCAGCAAGAAGCAGCCCGCAAATTAGGATTTAGCGTAAAACAAACAATGACTTTAGCGCAAAGACTTTATGAAAACGGTCACATCACCTATATGCGAACAGATAGTACAAATCTGTCCGGTCTAGCCATCGCCTCTGCGCAAGGTTATATCCTTGATAATTTTGGCAAGGAATACCATCAAGTTCGACAATTCAAAACTAAGAATTCATCTGCCCAAGAAGCCCATGAAGCTATTCGTCCAACTCATTTCGATAAGACTGTTTCGGGTGAAGATGAAAGTCAGAAAAAATTATATCAATTGATATGGAAGCGAACGCTTGCGAGCCAAATGACTCCGGCCAAAACTGATAAAACTGAAATAGCAATAGGCATTTCAAACCACTCAACATTGTTTATATCTAAGGGAGAAATGTTGAAATTTGACGGTTTCCTCAAAGTTTACGGTGGTGGTAAAGAGGACTCTATTTTACCCGCTCTGAGAAAAGACGACATTCTTTATCGACAAACTATTAACGCCCACGAAAGTTTCTCAAGGCCACCCGCGAGATACTCCGAAGCGAGCCTAGTGAAGGCACTCGAAGAACTAGGTATTGGACGCCCTAGCACATACGCTCCGACCATCAGCACAATCCAAACTCGCGGCTATGTTGAAAAAGCGGATCTTGAAGGCATTGAACGGCCTGCCGTCGATCTAACGCTAGAAAAAGATACTATCAATCGATCTGTGATAGACGAAGTGTACGGAGCAGATAAGGGTAAGTTACTCCCAACACATGTTGCAGATGTAACGACTGACTTTTTAGTTAAATATTTCGGGGATATCATTAACTCTGGTTTTACTGCTACGGTTGAAAAAGATCTAGACGAAGTAGCTGAAGGAACTGTTATATGGCAAAAATCACTTAAAGAATTCTATGAAAAATTTCATCCTTTAGTTGAAAAAGCTGGCGATGCCACTAGGCAAGAAACATCGCAAGCGAGACTTCTAGGAAATGACCCTAAATCAGGAATACCAATTTACGCTCGATTCGGACGATTTGGACCGATGCTTCAAAGAGGCGAAGTTGAAGATGAGAAAAAACCCGATTTTGCCCCAATGCCTGCTGGCATCAAACTCGAGAACGTTACACTTGAAGAAGCACTCACGATGTTTACCTTGCCAAGACTCGTCGGGAACACGAAAGAGGGTGATGAGATCAGGGCAAATATTGGAAGATTTGGACCCTATATACAGATAGGCAAAATTTTTGTTTCCATAAAGCCCCTTGATCCCTTTACTATTACACTTGAAGAGGCACTAGAGCTCTACGCAAAAAAACAAGAAACAATAGCCAATCGAGAAATTAAAATATTTGAAAAAGAAGGAATAAGCATACTTAATGGGCAGTATGGACCCTTCATAACAGACGGTAAAAAGAATGCAAGAATTCCAAAAACTACCGAACCGAAAGACATAACCCTAGAACAAGCAAAAGAAATGCTTGCTAAGGCAAAGCCGGCTCGTAAAAAAATCACTCGACGCAGAAGTAAATAAATATTTTACTCCTATAAATTGAATAACTGCATAAGCACTTTCTATGCGTTAAATATGCAATTGTGTCTACTTTGTGCTACAATAAATCTAGAAAACCATATTGTTGACTAAATATAAGGTTTATTGTATTATATACATAATAAATATGCACCCCTTGGGCAAACAGAGCACCATTTATAAGGAGTAACCATTCATATGCCAAGCAAATCTAAGTCAGCTATAAGTTCACTCGATCTCGAAGTGGCAACAAAAGCTGTCTTAAATTCAATCGAAAGAGAGCGAGAGCAAGAAATTATCTCTCGAAGATTTGGCCTCTTTGATCGCAAAGAAACTCTTGAACAAATAGGTGAATTTTTGGGAATCACGCGAGAGCGAGTTCGACAATTAGAAAAAGTTGTTGTTACGAAATTAAAATCTAGTGCTGCTAATAATAACCTTCAAGCAATTACAGATGTAGATAAAGAAATCCTCGATATTCTTAGCCGTAATGGAAACGTGATGCGCGTATCTGCACTTGCGGGACTTTTAAGTAAAAATGGTGATAAGATTGACCAAGCTAGAGTTGGGTTTCTATCTGAACTTTCACCCAAACTAAGTGTTATTGAAGAAAGTGACCATTTCTTTTATAGCGTAGGGTCTAAAGATGCGAATGATGAGAAAAAGATTCGCGAACTTTCTAATAAAATAGTTGAAGTTATCAAAAAGATTGGTGTTCCAACAGAGATTGATGAAGTAGCGAAGCAGCTTAAAGATACAGATGTTACTCATATTGCTTCACTTGCCAGCACTTCAAAGTATTTAGCGCAGCTCAATGGTCAATGGGGCCTCACCAAGTGGCCTACGGTTAATCCCCGCAATATTCGCGATAAGATTTACGTCATCCTTAAGGAAAACCAAAAACACATGCACTTCAACGAAATAGCCGAAGCTATTAAGATTTCTGAATTTAAAAGAAAAGATGTCACGACACAGGCAATCCATAATGAACTAATAAAAGATAAACGATTTGTTTTAATTGGTAGAGGAATTTATGCGCTTCAAGAATGGGGCTATAAAAAGGGCACTGTTGCAGACATGATTTCTGAAGTACTCGCCGAAGCGGGCGAAGCATTACATCGGGATGAAATCGTGAAACAAGTCCTTAAACACCGATACGTAAAAGAGACGACAATTCTTCTTAATTTACAGGGTAAGACCCAATTTAAGCGCGTTGCGAAAGCAACTTACGCTCTCGAAGATTTATCTTAAGTGCAGTCTGATTGATTCAGATGTATAATACTACTTGTGGCTAAATTAAAATTCCATTAAATATGTCTGACCCTCAATCCAAACACGCCTTATTATTGCTGCAAATTCCACGCACCAATGATAAAAAAGAACTTGCTGCCGAACAAATGTTTGCGGCTCTTCATGGCATACTTAAACCTAAGAGAGAAGTAGTTAAGGGTTTCCAGGATCAGATTAGCTTCGAAATAGCTGCCATAGGCCAGCAAATTCGATTTTATGTATGGGTGCCTCGTTCATTACAGGGTTTTGTTGAAGGTCAGATATACGCGCAGTATCCAACTGCTCAGATATCTGAGCTTGACGAAGATTATGCTAACAGAATGATGCCACAATCTACTATCCATACCGCCGAACTCACTCTTACAGATAATGAGACAATTCCAATAAAATCTTTTCCAAGTTTCGAAGTAGACCCACTAGCTGCTATCACCGCCACCTTCTCAAAATTAGAGCAACCGAATGAAGAAATGTGGGTACAAGTCATCGTGCGACCAATCTCAAATGAATGGCATCGACAAAGCTCAAGAATTGCTAATAGAATTAAGAGCGGGAAGGGCATAAGGGGCTCGAATGGCATTTCTACGGGATTCAGCTATCTAGGGCAGGCCCTGGGTGCACTCGTTCGGCCTCCCACGGAATCCGGTAAAACTTTCGAACCATCAGAGCGGGATAAAACAAGAATTGCAGCAATTGAAGAAAAAAGCCGAAAACTAGGATATCAGGTTAAAATACGAATTGTATACGCTGGTAACGACCAGGTAACAGCAAGAATGCGAATGCAGGCAATGGTCGGTACTTTTAAACAATTTAACACTACTAACCTCAACGGATTTGAGAGCAAATTTCCTAGCTTCGACCCAAGTAAATTAGCCGATTACCATGCAAGAGCTTTTTATGACAGAGGGTTTATCCTTAACATCGAAGAAGTCGCTAGCTTATATCACTTGCCACATACTACCGTTGAAACACCTAATATAGTATGGGCAACAACCAAAACAGCTGAGCCCCCTTCGACACTTCCTTCATTTGGGCAACATGACGAAAAAGCAATTAGCCTCTATGGAACTACTAATTTTAGGGGTACAAAAACCATGTTTGGCCTATTGAGGGCAGACAGGGGTAGGCACGTGTACATACTAGGTCAAACAGGGACGGGAAAGTCTGGTCTCCTAGAGCTACTAACGCTATCCGATATCTATTACGACCAAGGTTTTGCGGTTATAGATCCGCATGGCGATTATGCCTCTAACGTGCTCCAGTTTATACCTGAAAGACGAATCGATGAAGTAATCTATTTCAACCCCGCAGATACTGAGTTTCCGATGGGCTTTAACCCGTTAGAAATATCTGATTCAGCTAGTAAGGGTCAGGTGAGCAGTGAGTTAGTTGGAGTACTAAAGCGAATGTTTGATTCATGGGGACCTCGTCTCGAATATATCCTACGCTTTACTATCCTTGCATTGCTAGATTACCCAAATGCAACAATGCTTGATATTACCCGTATGCTCACTGAAAAGAAATTTAGAGAAGAAGTTATTACTCATATTGATGATCCTATTGTTAGAAATTTCTGGGTAACTGAATTTGCAAGTTGGAACGAAAAATTTGCCAGTGAAGCAGTCGCCCCAGTGCTCAATAAGGTAGGAGCCTTTACGGCAAACCCAATTATTAGAAACATAATTGGTCAACCAAAAAGCACCTTCAATATCCGAAAAATAATGGACGAAGGCAAAATACTTATAGTTAACCTATCGAGAGGACTAATCGGTGAAGATAATGCTGCGATTTTGGGAGCAATGTTGGTTACTAAAATTCAACTGGCAGCTATGAGTCGTGCTGATATTCCTCGACTTGAAGATCGTAAGCCATTCTACTTATATGTTGATGAATTCCAGAACTTTGCTACTGATAGCTTTGCCGTTATTTTAAGTGAAGCTCGTAAATACGCCCTCAATTTAACGATTGCGAACCAATACATATCTCAAATGGAAGATACCGTCAGAAGCGCTGTATTTGGCAACGTGGGCACAATTATAACGTTCAGGGTAAGTCCAGACGATAGCCCATTCCTAGTTAAATACTTTGAGCCCCAATTTGAGGCAAGCGATCTATCAAATTTCCATAACAGGAGCTTTGTAACTAGTATGAGTATCAATGGAGAAAAAGCAGCCGCATTCTCAGGAACAACTTTAAATATTCCAGCTTCTCAAATAAACAACGCCACTAAAATCGTAGAGTATTCAAGAAAAATGTTTACCACTGACAAACCATCAGTCGAAGAGATGATCCGTCAACAGACTCAAAAGAAAATTGTAACACCACATGAATTGATAAATCGTCCGATTAACCAGAAAATTCCTGCGGCAATAACATCAACACTCATTGAAGCAGTTTCGGGCGGAAGTCCAGAAAAACTAAGTTCAGCCAAAAAGAGAAGGTTACGACGAAAGAAGCAGGCAACAGTATCTGCAAGCGCTACTCCTTTAATCGCACAAACGCAGGCTGAGCCTGTCGCAGAAAAAAAAGAACCAGAACAAGACAATACTATATTACATTTACGATAAATAACGTTCATAAAAGTTAGAACATTTTACGAACATAATAATATACATTCTGAATAAGAACATTGAAGGTAATTAATAAAAATAATTACTAAATGAATACTAAGTAACAGAAGAAGGAAAGGGTGATTGAAAAAAATAACAAAGGCCGATTATCCATATCGGGTTAGACCCTACAGGGGCCATTTCAACCTATGACTTCAATGTCGCACAATATATCTTTTACGACATTACTATTGTATAAACCCGCGTTTGGTAGTGCCTTATTAACAGGGTATACATTACGAGTATCCCAGTATTCAAGGTGTAATATGGCTACGTATCAATACGTAGTCTCATTACTCTGCAGCTATGTAATGCGTACTTATAGCACAGCAATTATTTTTTAATAGTTATCCACAGGTTTATTTGCATTTTCGGGCCTTTTGTTGCTTTATTGACCTTCCCTCTACCTTTCCCCTTTTTTATTAAAATTTGCTTTTTTATTAATATGTTGTTGTCATATGCTAAATCTTTATTCATATACAAAAAAAGAAAATGAACAATTTACGAACACTGAGATAGTGGGGGGTTACTGGTAGAAAACTTTGTTCGTAAGCCGGACATCTATATACTGAGCCGGCATTTGCCCTAATTGTTTTAGTTTTGCTTCTGTTGCTCTGAGGGAACCATATTGCGCAAGGGCGTTAGGGTCAAGAGAGTATTTAGCAAAATATGACTTCCCTACTTCTGCAATATCTACTTCATAAGGGTTACTAGAAAGTGTGTATACGGGGAAACTATTATCGGCCCTATACTGTGCCGTGAGTTGAAGAAGCTCATTTGCTTCATCAGGAGAAAGAACCTGCTCTCGCGCTTTGTTATTTACACCTGAACCATTTATCAAGCGAGGTAGTGATTGATACATCTTAAGGCTTTCACTGACTGGAAGTGATGCTCTTCCCTTTTGATCAATGATAAAATCTGGGGCACCCTTTTGTTGAAATATCATAAATGGTTTTTGGGTACTTATCGTAATAATAGGATTATGCCCAAGCAAAGATGACCTAACAGTAATAGAAGAGGCCTCTGGTATCAGTTCCATTAATTTTGAGGAATCACTTTGTGCTTGAAGAAGAAATTTTAATTTATTCCTAATATCACCTGCCATTACTTGTTGGCCTATTATTTGGTATGACTTAAGCGATCTGTACTGCGTGCCATTAATTTTAATAACAGGATCTGCTCCAAGCAATGATGAATATATGCAAATAAAAACTACTAAGACTATAACTATCGTTTTAGTTAATTTACTCTTGCCTAGTTCAAACTTTGGTTTAACTCTTTGCGTTTCTGCCCTTCCTCGTTTTCTTTCAAAAGTATCTAACTGTTTTCTTGAAGCTGAATAATAGGAGATTACTTTTTCAGATTTTTGCGAATAGCTAGGCCGTCGGCCCTCTTCTTTAACCTTTTTTTTAAACATTTTTGTTCATGGCCTCCCAAAGAACATCTACAATATTTTTTGCAGCACCGGGCACCGCTAGTTTGCTTAAATTAAGCGCCAATTTCTCTCTTAACATTTTATTATTTTCCAGTAATATAATCTCTTCAAGCAATTGTTTTCCTTGAGATTCTTCTAATTTTTTTTCATCAATAACAACACCCGCATCATTTGCTTTAATTATTTCAGCATTTTTTGTTTGATGACCTCCGGTAAGTATGGGATTAGGCACTAATATTACACACTTGTGTTGGGCACTTAATTCATGAATACTACTTCCTGCCCGCGAGACCACTATATCGGATGCTGCTGTAATGGTATGAAGATCATCACTATAGGAATATAGTAATATTCTTTTTCTAATTTCTTCTTCCATTTTGCTATAACTTTCATGAATAGCTGCAAAATGCGCTTTTCCGGTTACATGAATAATCGTTCTTTCGTCTGAACCACTCAAATATTCTTTCGCAATCTGCTGAACAGCAGTATTTAATCTTAAAGCGCCCAAACTTCCTCCGATAAAAGAAACAACAAAACTATCAACCGAAATACCAAGATGTTTTTTTGCAATTCTTTCATCTTCACGTGTTACTGCAGTGATATCTTTTTTAATTGGTAATCCGGTTAGACGAATTGTTTTTTTATCATATTTGTAAGAGTCCACGGGCATAGCGACAGCCTGCAACTTAGAATATCTGGAGAGTATTCTATTTGTGAGTCCTGGTACTGTATCGGAATCGTGCGTTACTACTGGAATCCTCAAAAGTGCCCCAGCGAGTCCGACAGGAAGCCCCACAAAGCCACCCTTTACAAAAATGACGTCCGGTCGCCACGTTACTAGATGAATCAGGCTTTGCACAAACCCTAATAAAAATAAAAATAAATCTCTGATATTTTTCAATGTAATTTGAGGATTTTGTAAATATACAAGCTTACTAATCTTATGGTATCTTCTAAATTTTCCTGCAAAAATTAAATATGTTTTTTCAAAATCTTGTGATTTTTCAACAAGCTGAACAAATGGATCACCATAATTCCCGGTATATCTAATGGTAGACTCTGGATGCTCTTTTTTAAGCTCAGATGCTACTGCGAGTAATGGTGTAACGTGGCCGGCTGTTCCCCCGCCTGTCATCATGACTTTCATAAGGGCTCCTTTCATCTTCAAATCCTTTTCTGTTCTGCCTAATATTCGTAACGGAAGATATCTGGAAAACAATTCCTACTGCTGCCATTGTAAATATCATACTGGTACCGCCATAACTAATAAAGGGTAACGGGATTCCTTTAAGCGGAGCTAAGCCTATCATAGCGGAGATATTAAACGCAGCCTGGAAAGCAATCCAAGTGAATGCCGAAACCGCAACTAACTGATAAGCCCTGTTGGGAGCATAACGAATAATTCTGATAATCCTGAAGAGTAAAGCTGCGTAAATACTAAGAAGAACTACACAGCCTATAAAACCAAATTTTTCAGCATAAATAGCGAAAATTGAATCATTAGTAGATTCAGGCAAATATCCAAAATCTTGGACACTGTTGCCTACCCCAAGACCAAGCAGACCACCACTGCCAACTCCTACTAGTGCTTGGCATTGTTGATATCCAGAGGCAGAACAAGCCCTTTCCGGCTGAAGAAAATTCAATAGTCTCTCTCTGCGGTATGGTGTACTTGAAATCGCGACAGTAATTAAAAAACCAACGCCCAATACGACTATAATAAAACCTTTCATTTTTATACCTGCAATGAAAATCATAGCAAAAAGCATCATAAGCAATACAACAGTTGACCCTAGGTCCTTCTGTAGAAAAATTATAGTGATAGCGAACGCCGCAACAACTGCTAGTTCAATTTTCATTTTTTTTAAAGAAAAATGTTCGTGCTGCTTTACAAAATTAGCTAGGTAAAAAGCTCCGAGGATCATAAAAATAAATTTCACAAACTCCACAGGCTGAAAAGAAAGAAATCCAATTTGTATCCATCTGTTTCCGATACCACCCATCACAAGGGTAGCCAAAATCATTAAAAAACTTATTATTAGTAACGGCTTCTGATATTTAAGCCAATCTGTTAATCGAACCTTAAAGGCGACAAAAAAAGCAACTAACCCGATGAGAATATCTACGAATTGTCTTCCAACAAAATAATTAGCAGATACATTCCCGCCTTGCGCTGCTAACGCTGGTCCAATTGAATAAATAAGAATGAGCCCAATACCCATAAGAATTAAAACCAATACGAGTATCCAATGGTCTGGCCTATGTTTGCGCACTGGAAGCTCTCCTGCGCCACTATGGCGCCGCTCAGTGCGCGAAATCATACAAATCCTCCGACTATTGCAAGTAGTATCCCTACGCTAGCGAAAACAGTTCCTAGGATCCAAAAACGCATAGTAACTTTTGTCTCGGGCCAACCTATCGCCTCGTAGTGGTGGTGAATAGGGCTTATTCTGAAAATCTTTTTCCCTTTCCTTAATTTCTTGGAAAGAACTTGTAAAATTACAGACCCGGCTTCTGCGACAAACACAAAACCTATAACTGGCAACAAGAAAAGTGTGTCGGTCATCATAGCGACAACACCTAACGTTGTCCCTAAGGCAAAACTTCCAATGTCACCCATAAAAAAACGAGCAGGAAATATATTAAACCAGATATAGGAAAGCAATGAACCGACTATGGTAAGACAAAGCGCCGCAATGCCATACTTACCTTGGAATAACGCAATAATTGCATACGCGGCGAAAGAAGTCGCCAGTAATCCCCCCGCTAAACCATCTAAGCCGTCAGAGATATTTACAGCATTTGCTGTTGATACTACTACTATTACAAAAATAGGAATGATTAACCAACCAACTAAGAAAGCGCCAGATCCAGGCAAATGGATAGAGTTAAAACCGTCTTTTTGATAAAACCACCAGCCGCCAACAAGAGCGACAGATGAAATTAAAAGAAACTTTATCTTAGATCTTAGGCCCGCAACACCAGAGCCGTCTCCCCTTATATTAATATAGTCATCGAGAAGCCCCACTAAACCAGAACCAATTAATGCAGCAAGCGGGAGCCAGGTTTGTCCTCGGTCTAAGTTAAATAGCAATGTAACTGCGGATACGGCTACAACCATAATTAATCCTGCCATAGTTGGTATATTTCGTCTGTGCTTTTCTCCGTGTAATTTTTGTAGTTCTGTCGCTTTTTCACCAGTCAAAGTTGTTGTACGAAGTTTTTTCCACCAACGATTCTTATAAGCAATGGTGGTGTACACGGGAGTCAACAGCATGCTGAAGGCAAACCCATAAAAACCTAAAACAAAAATATGTACTAAGACTGAATTCTGAATTGATAAGAGTGTGTTTGTCATAATTTTTTGTATTTATTCGGCTATTCTTATTAGTTAATTATACCATAACTATATCTAGTTAGATTTCGGTTGTATGGGAAAATCATTCAAAATTTGATTACTTATTGCTGTCCACACTTTTGCCGCTGCCGCACTCGCAAATCCAGATGTCTGTGGTCCATCTAAACGAACGAGGATTATATACTCTACATTATCCCCTCCGATAAAACCTACATATGCGCCGTTATATGCATTGGTTTTATAACCCCCTTTACCGTCGGCCTGTTGAGCGGTGCCACTTTTTGCACCAATATCGTATCCTGCTCGTACTGCTCCAGTATTGTTAATCTTCAGTGAATTGATCATTAAGTTTTTAACCTCTTGACTTGCATTGGATGAAACAACATTGGATTTTATAACCTGCGGCTTGAAGTTATAGATAACATTTCCGTTAGAGGATTCCGATTGAATAAGCGTTGGCTTATAGTAAGTGCCTCCGTTGGTTAGAGCTGCGTATGCTGCTGCAAGTTGTATCGGTGTAACCGTCAAGCCTTGTCCAAATGACATATTTGCATAACGTAAATTAATAGCCTGACCTGATGTCGCGTCATTAACGAAACCATTCGATTCACCGCCCTGTTCGATATTGGTAGGATTTCCGAACTGATAATGATTAACAAGATAATCGTAATAATTTTGTCTTGCCTTAGCAGTAATTGGGCCGTCATTAATACTTGCATAATCTCCTTGCTGTATTTGTTGTTGTGTTGCCCCAAGTGTCTTTAGAGTAAATACGGCGCCAACATTCAACGACTTACTAATCACATCTTGAAGCGACATCATTTGAGTGCCCCAATTGATTGAATTACTGATAGAAAAGCCATCAATTAAGACTGAATTAGTATCCTTATATGTTGTGGTAGGGGTTGCCGTTCCTAGAGTAAAGGCCGCCCCCATGAGTAAAGGCTTCATAACAGATCCAGGCTCCCATGCATCTGAAACTGCTATATTGGAAAATACCGATGGGTCTGTAACTTTAGAGAAATTAGTGGGGTCATAAGTGGGAAAATCAGCCATAGCTTTAATTGCTCCGGTAGTGGCATCCATAATTAGCGCGCTCCCCTGCGTGGCTCCATCTTTTTGCACACCATCTTTTAATGCCTGCTCGACGATATTCTGCATAGCAATATCTATAGTAAGTGTCACATCTTTTGGTGCAATTTCTTTTTGCTTAATGACGCTGTTACCCAAAACAAGCGGTACTCCATTAACATCTGTAACCCTGTAGACTTTTCCAGCTTGGCCCGCCAGCTCTTTTCCCAAAGCTTGCTCAACGCCATACTGACCCTGCCCGTCATCATTAACAAAACCTAAGACCTGAGATGCAAGCTGTCCTTGTGGGTAAGTGCGTTCATTTACTTGTTGAAGGGTTATCCCAACTATATTCAATGATTTTATTTTATCTGAAGTTATTTGATCAATTTTCTTTGATAAAACTGAATACTGGGTGTGAGCTGTTAGCAACTTTTTTAAACTATCAGAATCAATATTAAGAATTGGCGAAAGTTTCGACGCTGCATCACTAGGGTTTTTAATTATCGCAGGGTCAGCAACAACGGTATACTTGATAACATTTAAAACGACTGGAACTTGTCCATTACCATCAGATAAATAGATTATCCCTCTTGGAGAAGAAGGATTAAAAAGCCGCGAATGCTCTGATGAAGCAGATTGTTGGTAGTATTCGTGTTTTATTATCTGTAGATAAAATAATCTAGATAGCAAAACGAATCCTGCAAAAATAAGCGCATATTTCAGCCAATTGATTCTAGTGGAGCTGTCAAAAATAAAATTTGTTTTATTTGGTTTCATAAATGTTACAGGCGGATTACTACCTGCTCGAATTATAACCTAATTTGTTACAGTTGCAGTAGGTGCTACAGGTTGCATAGCAGTTGCAACACTGCTATTTTGTACTTTATCGAGCCCTTGCTGTCTCGAAGCCTGCACTTGCAAACTAGCATACTGTTCTTGAAGCTGTTGCTGTTGAGTAGTTAGATTATTAATAGTATATCCGAGTGTATTTGTTTTAGTGACTTGAGTTAAATAAAGTAACCCTAGTAAACAAATAATTAATAATACAGCTATCACATTAGAGATTGGTCCAAGACCAGATTTGATTACTCCAACTGTAACAACATTATGGTTTCGTTGGTAAGCAGTTGTCCTGTTTGTTGATATTTTTTTTCCGTATGTCATATTTTTATTTTGTGCCACTCACCTTTTTTAGGGATGAGTGGCTTTCGTTTAATTGCTATAAGGTTGTCCTGTTATAAAACAGAAACGTGCACCTTATGAGCAACTGACCGACCAGTGATTTTAATTTTCATCGCTGGTCCTTTCTTTTATTTTTTT
>CAIRQE010000100.1 GCA_903880655.1 uncultured bacterium | reverse complement strand
TTTGATAAATGAGATCTGAATTCCTTGTCATCATTAACCATTGTTTCTGAATCAACATAAGGTGGGTTGCCCAAAACAATGTCAAAGCCGTCACTGACACCGAACATCCACTCAGAATCAAACCATCCAGTTGACTTATTACTGAACGGATCCCATGTTGATAATTTTTCAGTAACACCTGAATAGCCATGAGAGTGATTTCTAATCATGTTCTGAAGCATCTGGTTTTGCGCCTGTAGAAACTGTAACTTGAGTGAATCTCTTTCATTATTATGACTATCGAAGTAGTCATCTCGCAAGCGTTTCAACTCATCAATACCGCTCTGATCTTCAAAAAGACCTTGCTGCGCGGTTTTTTGCATCTTTTGCATGTCCAGCTTTAACAGAGTATTCGCAGTCACAAATTTAAAATCTAGATTTGGAAGTGGGTAAACACCTCTATTCTCTTCCTTGTCGTTGATACGTTCATCAACTATCAGAGTTAAAAAGCAACGAAGACGTGCAATCTCTGTTGCAATTGTTTGGATGTCAACACCAAAAATACTTTCACGTATCACGCCAAGTTTTCGAATGTAATCAAAGTTCTTGTTGGCAAATTCTCGCTCGATAAGGTTTCTGACCTCCGGGCTTGTGTTGCGCATTTGATTCTCGAACCAAAGTTTTGAATCAGGATCTATTCGCTGAAGTATGTGTACAATTTTCTGGAGAATTCCAATTGGGAATGCTCCAGACCCACATGCTGGATCAAGAATTTTTACTTTACTGAGCGCTCGAACAGCCTTCTGTCTTTCTTCATCATCCAAAAAATCTTGAGAGCCATCATTGAAGTCGTAGCTGAATAAACTTCTCAATTTCTCCTCTTGAATTCCTGTATGACTTAACAAGTAGTGACATAGGCTTTCGTTGACCATGTATTCAACAATTTCACGAGGTGTATAAAAACTTCCTGTACTTTTTCTTACAGTTTCTCCGGTTTCAGGGTTTATTCGTGCAAGAAGGTTTTCAAATATTCTTCCCAGCATCTCTGGATCAATTGAAAGCTCGACATCAACACTTGTGTTTTCATCAACAGTGAAATGATATGTCTCTAGTAACTCCAAAAAGCTTCTTAACCAACTATCCGGTATTTCCACTAATTCCTTAGATGAAGAATTACTTATCGGGTCGAATTTGTAGAAGTCCTCTGGTTGAGGTGAGAATAATCCGCCATTCAAATATGGGACCTCTCCCATGTTTCCTGATTGAAATGTTTCTGGTCTCCTCTCAATTGGCTTGTTTAATACTTCAAAAAACAAAGGTGCGAGAACGTTGTGGTAGTAATTTTTATTGTCCACAGCAGTTAGTGATAGTAACTCCTTTTTAATTAAAGGCACCCCAGTATTGCTTCGCTTCTCGCGTAGGAACCAGCAAAAAACAATACGACCAATCAATCGAACCGCAAATTGATTACTCTCTTCCCCCTGGGATGGATATATGAGTTTTGGAAGTGCACCACCGGCGCCTACAAGCTCGTCATACAGATGCGAAATTGCTCGATAGAACTCATTATTAACTACTTCGACAGAGAAGCGTTTTTGAAGGTCTTCGTAGTCCTTGATCTTCCCAGAATTTATAAGAAACTTTGTTGGAGTTGCTACTTTTGCGTCTGGCCCAAGTAGGTAGGAATACCTGCGCGGATTCGAGAATCGAAACGTAACTTTCCCATCCTCTAACTTCGGTGAGCAGGTCATGAGAGAAAGTCGCCACTCATTGGTATCAGCAGAGTGGAAGATGATCAGAGCTCGATACGAAGCCGAACTTCTCATTAAACGAAAGGCATCAGAAGCAATTGTAATTCTCTTGCTTAATGAGCCAGCAACCGTTATTTCAAAAACTTGTAGATCTAGCTTTTGCGAAATACCAAGATACATTGCATTTTCAAAACTTCGTGATTCTTCTGACACATCTCGAACGTCTCTTTGAAAATCAGGTAAGAAGTCTTTCATGAAGTCAAGAAAAGACGACTGATCATATCTATTGGTTAAATCAAAACTCATCTTTCTAGCTCCTGGGCGAGAAGAAGAAGTTCAGCGCCGTCGTCAGCTCGGTGAGCTCTATCAATAACATTACGTATGAACTGAGCTGGTACTAATCGCTGAAGCTCTGTG